>DAIQRN010000404.1:0-3142 GCA_036786185.1 Acidovorax sp.
CTGAATCTCGGCGGCCGTGGTCATGGCGCACTCCTCATATTTTTCGCAGGGATGCTGAATTTAGTGCAACGCAACATCCACGGCAAGAAGAATATTTGGGGTCAGATTCCAATTAAATAGATGCAAACTTCCTAGTCCATTTATTGGGGACATATTAAAAAGATAGCTATCAGCGCTTATCAGATAAGCGCTATAGGCTAATTTGGCATCTATTCCTGCACTGCAGATGGGCGCCCCGCCCGTCCTTTGGTCACCCGGCGCTCCGTGCGCGCCTGCAACGCAGCGATGAAATCGGCCTCCCCCAGCGCCCAGCCAGTGAGCGCGGACTGGGTCAGCGCCTCCAGCTCTCGCCCTCCCAGCCCCGCCTGCACCAGTGCCGCGTAGGCCGCTTCGCGCGCAAAAGGCGTGTTGCCCAAGGCCCAGAACAGCGCATGCGGGGTGATGAGCCGGTCGGTGCGCAGTCCCAGGCAGTGGGCGTGGCTGGACCAGGGGTAGTCCACGGGCTGCCCCACCAGGCCCGCGCGCACGGGGTTGAGGTCGATGTAGGCCATGCAGGCCAGCAGGTAGCGCTCGGACTGCACGATGGTGGAGCGGTAGCGCCCCTCCCACAGCGTGCCAGTGCGACCATGGCGATGGTTGAAATAGCGCACGTAGCTGCGCCCTACGGCCTGCATCATGAGCGGCAGCCCCTGCGTTGTCTCGGGCGTGGCCAGCAGGTGAAAGTGGTTGCCCATGAGCACGTAGGCATGCACGGCAACTTGGGACTTCTTGGACTGTTCGGCCAACAGTCCCAGCATGAACTCAAAATCCGCCGCATCCATAAAGATCGCCTGGCGATTGTTGCCACGCTGGATGATGTGGTGCGGGAAGCCGGGTGCGGTGAGACGAGGGAGACGGGCCATGGGAGTCAAAAATTGGAATCTGACCCCAATTTTATCCTGACTGGCATCGGCACTGATTTGTCCGCACAATAGCACCAGTCGCTTGCGCCTGGCGCAGGCCGATTCCAATTACCTACGAAGGCTTTCCATGATTTCTCGCTCTTCCTACCTCCTGCTCGCCATGGTGGCATCTCTCGGTCTCGCTGCCTGCGGCGGCGGCGGCTCTGGCAACATCTACAACCGGGGTTTGACGCAGGAGGAGCAGCAAGCCGCCTACGACGCGGACATTGCCGCCCGCGTAAAAGCCTCCATCATGGCCGATGCGCGCATCAGGTCCCGCGAAAGCATCACCGTGAAATCGGTGAACGGCGTGGTCGAGCTGCACGGCGAGCCCAAGTCCGTAGAAGACCGTCTGCTGGCCAACGAAGCGGCCCGTCGGGTGCCCGGCGTGCGCAATGTGATCAACAACATGGTGATGAACTGAACGCCGGTTGGGGCTGTAGTCGACGCGACCGCGCACCCTACCCCGAAGCGCGCTGGCCGTGCGACGGCTGCGCGGCAGCCGCCAGCCCAAAGCGAGCGCCAAGCGCCTGCTCCAGCCCGAACTCGCGCAGGATGGCCCCCAGGCGCTCGGCTGCGCTGCGCTTTTTTTGCCCGGTATAGCGGGCAATGATGAGTTCATTCTTCATGCTGTGCTCCCAGCCCACCAGTTCGGTCACCGTCACCTGGTAGCCGCTGGCCTCCAGGTGCAGGCAGCGCAGCACGTTGGTGATCTGGCTGCCCATCTCGCGCGTGTGGATGGGGTGGCGCCACAGCTCGGCCAGTGGCGTGCGCGACAAGCTCATGGCCTTGTTCTGACGCAGGCAGGCCGCCACTTCGGCCTGGCAGCAGGGCACGATGACCATGGCGCGGGCCTGCTTTTCGAGGCCGAAGGCAATGGCGTCGTCCGTCGCGGTATCGCAGGCGTGCAGCGCAGTGACCACGTCGAATCGCTCGGGCATGGCCTCGGCGCGCGCCGATTCGGCCACCGACATGTTGAGAAACTTCATGCGCTCAAAACCCAACTCGGCCGCAAGCTTTTGCGACGCCTCGACCAGCGGTGCGCGCGTTTCAATGCCGTAGATAGTGCCACGCCCCAGGGCCTTGAAGAACAGGTCGTACAGGATGAAGCCCAGGTAAGACTTGCCCGCGCCATGGTCGGCAAGCAGCGGTGCGTGGCCGTCTTTGGACAAGTCCTGCAGCAGCGGCTCGATGAACTGGAACAGGTGATAGACCTGCTTGAGCTTGCGCCGGGAGTCCTGGTTGATGCGCCCCTCGCGCGTGAGGATGTGCAGGGCCTTGAGCAGATCCAGCGATTGACCAGGGCGCAGGTCCAGCTGTTCAGTCGCCTGCCTCATACGGGCCTAACTGGGCATCGCGCGCCCACATCCAGCCTTCCCCAGCCCTCGGCACCCAGATCCTCGAGCACCTGCATGTTGCGCTCATAGATCGTTTCGGCCTCGGGATAGGCGTGTACCGCACGGTCGATGCTGTCTTCGCGCAGCAGGTGCAGTGTGGGATATGGCGTGCGGTTGGTAGCGTTGGTAATGTCCTCCGCGTCCGTGCCAGCAAACTGAAACCGGGGGTGAAACGAGGCCACTTGCAAGGTGCCTTCCAGACCCAAGTTCTCGAGTAGGCCGTCGGCGAGCTCCAGGAAGTCGTTGAAATCCAGAAAGTCGTCTAAGCACCGTGGCGCGATGAGCAGCGTGGTGTCGCGCTCCTCGGCGGAAATTCCGGCCAGCGCCTGCAATTCGCGGCGCAGGTCTTCGAGCAGCTCGGGCGCTCCTGCAGCCTCACTCACCACATAGTGAATCTGCCCTTTGACGTGCACGGCCTTGGCGAAGGGGCACAGGTTGAGCCCGATGACAGCACGCTCCAACCAGCGCACGGTGTCCGCGATCACCGCGTCGGGAGGAAATTCGGAGGATGAGGGCATGGCAAGGAAGGCAGGGCAAAGGGGCGGATTTTACCGGCGCCCCTTTTTTCAGCACACACTACCTCAGCAACTGTTGCCCCGTGAGCCGCTCGTGCTCGCGGCCCGCGTAGCGGTCGGTCATGCCCGCAATGAAATCGGCCACCACGCGCGCGCGCGCCTCTGCACAATCCGCTGCCTGTGCGCGGGTGGCAAAGCGCGGTTTCATTTCACGGGGCTCGGCCAGGTAGGCGGCAAATAGCTCACGCACCACCTGCTGTGCGCGGCCCGTCATCTCCATCACCTGCGG
>DAIQRN010000028.1:0-12663 GCA_036786185.1 Acidovorax sp.
TCCCGCTGGTGGTGTGGCAGACGGGTTCGGGCACGCAGACCAACATGAACGTCAACGAGGTGCTGGCCAACCGCGCCAGCGAGCTGCTGGGCGGCGAGCGCGGTGAAAGCCGCCTGGTGCATCCCAACGACGACGTAAACAAGAGCCAGTCGAGCAACGACGTGTTCCCCACCGCCATGCACGTGGCGGCGGTGGAGGCGCTCACGCACAGGCTGCTGCCTGCCATGGCCAGGCTGCGCGCCACGCTGGCCCAGAAGGCCCGGGACTTCGACGGCATCGTCAAGATCGGCCGCACCCACCTGCAGGACGCCACCCCGCTCACGCTGGGTCAGGAGTTCTCGGGCTACGTGGCCCAGCTCGACCATGGCGAGCGCCACGTGCGCGCCGCGCTGCCCCACCTGTGCGAGCTGGCCCTGGGCGGCACGGCCGTGGGCACGGGGCTGAACGCGCCCCAGGGCTATGCCGAGCAGGCGGCGGCCGAGCTGGCGCGCCTCACGGGTCTGCCCTTCGTCACCGCACCCAACAAGTTCGAGGCCCTGGCCTCGTGCGATGGCCTGGTGCATGCCCATGGCGCCCTGAAGACCCTGGCCGCCAGCCTGATGAAGATCGCCAACGACGTGCGCTGGCTGGCCAGCGGCCCGCGCAGCGGCATCGGCGAACTCAGCATCCCCGAGAACGAGCCCGGCTCTTCCATCATGCCCGGCAAGGTCAACCCCACGCAGAGCGAGGCCGTGACCATGCTGGCCGCGCAGGTGTTTGGCAACGACGTGGCCATCAACTTCGGCGGCGCCTCGGGCAACTTTGAGCTGAATGTGTTCCGCCCCCTGGTGGCGCACAATTTTCTGCAGAGTGTGCGGCTGCTGGCCGATGGCATGGTCAGCTTCAACGACCACTGCGCCGTGGGCATCGAGCCCCACCGCGAGCGCATTGCCGAGCTGGTGGCCCGTTCATTGATGCTGGTGACCGCGTTGAATCCCCACATTGGCTACGACAAGGCGGCTTCTATCGCCAAGAAGGCGCACCAGGAAGGCACCAGCCTGCGCGAAGCGGCCGTGGCCTCGGGCCATGTGACGGGCGAGCAGTTTGACCAGTGGGTGGTGCCAGGCCACATGGTGGGCCGTTGAGGTGTGCCCGGGCGGCGGAGTTGGAGAAAAAATAGCCTCTAGCGCTTGCAGATAAAGCGCTGGCAGCTATTGTTTTGATAGTTTGATTGGCATCGCAAACCCTGGGTGGATGCGCACCGCAGGCGTGCCAGCAGGATCAGGTGGGGCACCCATTGACTATGAAAAAGTGAGCTGCTAGCGCTTGCTGCATCAGCGCTAGAGCCCGATTTTGCTTGAAATGATGGTGTGCGCTCAGTGCTTCTCGTGCGAGCCGCCCAGCAGTTTGTCGGTATAGGCAATGGCCAGCGCGCTGAGCAGGAAGACCACATGGATGATGGTCTGCCACATCAGCACCTTGACGTCGTAGTTGGCCGCGTTGATGAAGGTCTTGAGCAGGTGGATGGAGCTGATGCCAATGATGGACAGGCCCAGCTTCACCTTGAGCACCGAGGCGTTGACGTGGCCCAGCCACTCGGGCTGGTCGGGGTGCCGGTCCAGGCCCATCCGGCTCACAAAGGTTTCGTAGCCGCCCACGATCACCATGATGAGCAGGTTGGAGATCATCACCACGTCGATCAGCGCCAGCACCACCAGCATGATCACGGTCTCATTGAGGCTGGTGATCTGGACCTCGGGCTTGTAGCCAATGCTGGTCACCAGCATCCGCAGCGCCTCCTGGTTGCCAAAGGCGGCTTCCACCAGGTGCCACAGCTCCAGCAGAAAGTGCCATACGTACACACCCTGTGCGGCAATCAATCCCAGATACAGGGGCAGCTGCAGCCAGCGGCTGGCAAAGATGATGGTAGGCAGGGGGCGCAGCGGCGCGTTGATTGCGTTGGTGTGGCCAGGGATGGGTGTGGACATAAAGGGCCGAAAAAAAATGACGCGCAATTCTAAAAGAGGCATGTGGCAAGCCGCATGTCCTCACGCGGCCGAGGGCGTAGGCCCAGGGCGGCGGCACGTGCGCCAGGTGCACCGGGTACCTGTGTAAGCTTCATGCCAGTCAGTGGCCTGTAAGTGCTGCGCCCGACAGTACCGCCCAAATTCAATCCCATCAAAAACTGGAGACAACACCATGAGTGCGCCCACATCCGCGATCGAGTCTGTACTGGTTGAAAACCGCGTGTTTCCACCCGCTGAATCCGTGGTCAAGGCCGCCCGCATCGCCGGCATGCCCGCCTACGAGGCGCTGTGCGCGGAGGCCGAGCGTGACTTCGAGGGTTTCTGGGCACGCCTGGCGCGCGAGAACCTGCAGTGGAGCAAGCCATTCACGCGCACGCTCGATGAATCGAATGCGCCGTTCTACCGCTGGTTTGACGATGGGGAACTGAATGCCTCGGCCAACTGCCTGGACCGGCACATGGGCACGCCGACCGAGAACAAGACCGCCATCATCTTCGAGGCCGACGACGGCAGCGTCACCCGCGTCACCTACAAGGAGCTGCTGGCCCGCGTCAGCCAGTTTGCCAACGCGCTCAAGGCCCACGGCGTCGCCAAGGGCGACCGCGTGCTGATCTACATGCCCATGACCGTGGAAGGCGTGATCGCCATGCAGGCCTGCGCCCGCATTGGCGCCACGCACAGCGTGGTGTTTGGCGGCTTCTCCGCCAAGGCAGTGCACGAGCGCATCATCGACGTGGGCGCGGTGGCCGTCATCACGGCCAACTTCCAGATGCGTGGCGGCAAGGAGCTGCCACTCAAGGCCATCATCGACGAGGCACTGTCGATGGGCGGCTGCGAAGCAGTGCGCAATGTCTTTGTGTACGAGCGCTCTGCGAGCGCATGCGCCATGGTGGCGGGCCGCGACAAGACCTTCACCGACATGCTGGCCGGGCAGAGCACCGAATGCGCGCCCGTGGCCGTGGGCGCCGAGCACCCGCTGTTCATCCTCTACACCTCCGGCTCCACGGGCAAGCCCAAGGGCGTGCAGCACAGCACGGGCGGCTACCTGCTGTGGGCCAAGACCACCATGGAGTGGACCTTCGACATCCGCCCCGACGACGTGTTCTGGTGCACGGCCGACATTGGCTGGATCACCGGCCACACCTACGTGGCCTACGGCCCTCTGGCCGCAGGGGCCACGCAGATCATTTTTGAAGGCATCCCCACCTTCCCGAATGCCGGTCGTTTCTGGCAGATGATCGAGCGCCACAAGTGCAGCGTGTTCTACACCGCGCCCACGGCTATCCGCTCGCTCATCAAGGCCGCAGAAGCCGACGCCGCCGTGCACCCGACGCGCTCCGACCTGTCGAGCCTGCGCATCCTGGGCAGCGTGGGCGAGCCCATCAACCCCGAAGCCTGGATGTGGTACTACAAGAACGTTGGCGGCGAGCGCTGCCCCGTGGTGGATACCTTCTGGCAGACCGAAAACGGCGGCCACGTCATTACCCCGCTGCCGGGCGCCACGCCGCTGGTGCCGGGCAGCTGCACGCTGCCCCTGCCAGGCATCATGGCGGCGGTGGTCGATGAAACCGGCAACGACATCCCGAACGGTGCCGGCGGCATGCTGGTCATCAAGCGTCCGTGGCCCAGCATGATCCGCAATATCTGGGGCGACCCGGAGCGCTTCAAGAAGAGCTATTTCCCCGAAGAAATGGGCGGCAAGATCTACCTGGCAGGCGATGGCGCGGTGCGCAGCAAGGACAGGGGTTATTTCCGCATCACCGGCCGCATCGACGACGTGCTCAACGTGTCCGGCCACCGCATGGGCACCATGGAGATCGAGTCGGCCCTGGTGGCCAAGACCGACCTCGTGGCCGAAGCCGCCGTGGTCGGCCGGCCCGACGACGTGACGGGCGAGGCCATCTGCGCCTTCGTCGTGCTCAAGCGTGCCCGCCCCACGGGTGATGAAGCGAAGGCGATCGCCAAGGAGCTGCGCGACTGGGTGGCCAAGGAAATCGGCCCCATCGCCAAGCCCAAGGACATCCGCTTTGGCGACAACCTGCCCAAGACGCGCAGCGGCAAGATCATGCGCCGCCTCCTACGCAGCATTGCCAAGGGCGAGGCGATCACGCAGGACATCACCACGCTGGAAAACCCCGCCATCCTGGAGCAACTGGCCCAGGCCAACTGACCCCGAGGGAGCCCGCCATGGGCTCCTTCAAAGCAAAAGCCGCGTCACACAGTGTGTGGCGCGGCTTTTGTGGTTCTGGAGTGTGGCACTCCAGAACAGGGAGCGCAGGCTGATTACTTCTGGGTCAGGATCCAGGCAGCCAGCTTCTTGGCTTCGGCATCGTTCACCTGGGCGTTGGCGGGCATGGGCACGGGGCCCCACACGCCAGAGCCGCCCTTGATGATCTTGGCGGCCAGCTTGTCCACGGCATCCTTCTGGCCCGCGTACTTGGCAGCCACATCCTTGTAGGAGGGGCCCACCAGTTTCTTGTCCACCGCATGGCAGGCCATGCAGTTCTTGGACGTTGCCAGGGCCTGGTCGGCCATCGCGGGGGCCGCCACGGACAGGGTCATGGCAAGGGCAATCAGGGTACGCTTCATGGTGGGATTTCCTGTGGTTGGGTTACAGTTCTTCAATGGGATTGTAGTGTTTTGGGTTGACACGGGATGGCGCGGGGTCAACCGAGTTTTTTCGGCTTTTTCAGGAGATCGCGATGTACCTGCTGGGTCTTTCACTGGTGTTGCTTGCACTGAAGTATTTCGAGATCGGTCCTGTCGCTGCCTGGTCCTGGTGGTGGGTGCTGGCGCCCTTTGGACTCACGGCCCTATGGTGGGCCTGGGCTGATTCCACAGGATATACCAAACGTAAAGCCATGGAAAAGATGGAGCAACGCAAGCAGGACCGCATCAACAAGCAAAAGGAAGCTCTGGGCATGCGTCAGCGCAAGCGCTGAGCACTTTCATCCTGCTCCAGAAAAAACGCCCACGGCCTGCAGGTCGTGGGCGTTTTGCTTCCGGGGCTCAGAAGGCGTCCAGCACCGCGCCCTTGCTGGCGCTCGATGCGCCGAACGCAAACTTGGCCTGCACGCCGCGCGTGTAGCGCGGTGCGGGGGCTGTCCAGCCTGCCCGGCGCTTGGCGATCTCGGCCTCGGGCACGTTCAGCTCCAGCTTGAGTTCATGCGCGTCGATGGTGATGCTGTCGCCCTCGTTCACGAAGGCGATCGTGCCGCCCGCCGCCGCCTCCGGCGCCACGTGGCCGACGACCATGCCCCAGGTGCCGCCGGAGAAGCGCCCGTCGGTGATCAGGCCCACGCTCTCGCCCAGGCCTTCGCCCACCAGCGCGCCCGTGGGCGCCAGCATTTCGGGCATGCCGGGCCCGCCCTTGGGGCCCAGGTAGCGCAGCACCATCACGTCACCGGCCTTGATCTTGCCGGCCAGGATGGCGGCCAGCGCCGACTGCTCGTCGTCAAAGACGCGCGCCGGGCCGGTGATGACGGGGTTCTTCAGGCCGGTGATCTTGGCCACCGCGCCCTCGGGACTCAGGTTGCCCTTGAGGATGGCCAGGTGGCCCTGGGCGTACAGCGGCTGGCCGATGGGGCGGATCACGTCCTGGTCGGCACGCGGTGTGTCAGGCACGTCTTTCAATGTCTCGGCGATGGTCTTGCCGGTGATGGTCATGCAGTCGCCATGCAGCAGGCCGGCGTTCAAAAGCATCTTCATGACTTGCGGAATGCCGCCGGCCTTGTGCAGATCCACGGCCAGATATTTGCCGCTGGGCTTCATGTCGCAGAACACCGGCACCTTCTTGCGCATGCGCTCGAAGTCGTCGATGTTCCATTCAACCCCCGCCGCGTGCGCAATGGCCAGGAAGTGCAGCACGGCATTGGTTGAGCCGCCCACGGCCATGATCACGGCGACCGCGTTCTCGATCGATTGGCGTGTGACGATGTCGCGGGGTTTGAGGTCGCGGCGTATGGCCTCGATCAGTACCCTGGCCGACTCGCGCGCCGAGTCCACCTTTTCCTGGTGCGGGTTGGCCATGGTGCTGGAGTAGGGCAGGCTCATGCCCAGCGCCTCGAACGAGCTGCTCATGGTGTTGGCGGTGTACATGCCGCCGCAGGAGCCGGTGCCGGGAATGGCGTGCTGCTCTATGTCCTTCAGTTCCTGGTCGCTGATCTTGCCGGCGGCGTTCTCACCCACGGCCTCGAAGACGCTGACGATGTTCAGGTCGCAGCCGTGCAGGCAGCCCGGCTCTATGGTGCCGCCATACACATAGATGCTGGGCACGTTGGCGCGCAGCATGCCCATCATGCCGCCGGGCATGTTCTTGTCGCAGCCGCCAATGACCACGCAGCCATCCATCCACTGGCCCTGCACGCAGGTCTCCACGCAGTCGGCAATCACCTCGCGGCTGACCAGGCTGTACTTCATGCCCTCGGTGCCCATGGCCATGCCGTCGCTGATGGTGGGGGTGCCGAACACCTGGGCGTTGCCGCCGGCTTCCTCGATGCCCGCGATGGCCGCGTCGGCCAGTTTTTGCAGGCCGCTGTTGCAGGGCGTGATGGTGCTGTGGCCGTTGGCCACGCCGACCATGGGCTTGACGAAGTCGCCTTCCTCGTAGCCCATGGCGTAGTACATGGAGCGGTTGGGCGCGCGGCTCTTGCCCTGGGTGATGTTGGCGCTGCGGCGGTTGATGGGCTGGATCGGGATGGTCTTGTTGTCGGCCATGGTCTTTTTTCCTTCGTGGGGCGGTGGTTGGGGGCGCGGGGACGAATCTTTCGCAGCAGCGAGTATGCGGCGAATGGCCAGCGCCTTCCAATCCATTTGCGCAAGGCCATTAATATGTACAGCATATGAAAGAGCCACTCATTGATATGCGCTTATGGCGGCAATTTGCGGCCGTGGCCCAGGAGCTGCACTTTGGCCGTGCGGCGCTGCGGCTGCACATGACGCAGCCGCCGCTGACCCAGGCCATTGCCGGGCTGGAGCGCACGCTGGGCCTGCGGCTGTTTGATCGCAGCCAGCGGCGCGTGCAGCTCACGCCCGCCGGGGCGGCGCTGTTGCCGCAGGTGCTGGATCTGATCGACCGTGCGCAGGCCCTGCCCGCGCAGGCGCGTGCGGCGGCGGCGGGGGAGGTGGGGCGGCTGCGGCTGGCCTTTGTTTCGACCGTGGGCTTTGGCGTGCTGCCGCAGTGGGTGCGCGCCTTCCGGGCGCAGTGGCCGGGCGTGCGCCTGGAGCTCATCGAGGCCACGGGCGACGTGCAACAGCAGGCACTGGCGCGGGGTGATATCGACGCCGGGCTGCTGCTGCACACGCCGGGGCAGGCGCCGCCCGGCCTGCAGCGCCTGTGCGTGGCGCGCGAGCCGCTGGTGCTGGCCCTGCCGGAGTCCCACCCGCTGGCCCCTTCGCCCAGGGTGCGGCTGCCCGACGTGCTGGGCGAGCCCGTGGTGATCTTTCCGCGCGCCATCCTGCCCTCGCTGTATGACGCCATCGTCGCCCTTTACCACGGGGCAGGGCTGATGCCCGTGGTGGCGCAGGAGGCCATTCAGATGCAGACCATTGTCAACCTGGTCTCCGCGGACCTGGGGGTGGCCTGGGTGCCCGCCAGCGTGCAGCAGCTGCAGCGGCCCGGCGTGGTGTACCGGCCGCTGGGCGGCAGGGCGGGGCAGGCCCCGGTGTGCGAGACCAGCCTGGTGTGGTCGGCCACGGCCGTGCCCCCGGCGCTTACACGCTGGACCGCTTTTGTCGCCGACGCGGTGCGGCAGGACCTGCCCCGGCGGTCGTAAACACGTTCCAAGGCACTCCCGGCCCGCGTGCACAATCGCCACCATGCTGACCTACCCCCACATCGACCCCGTCGCCCTGCAGATCGGCCCCCTGGCCATTCACTGGTATGGCCTGACCTACCTGGCGGCCTTTGGCCTGTTCATGCTGCTGGGCACCCGGCGGCTGCGCCACGAGCCGTTTGCCTCCATCACCGGCCCGGGCGCCTGGTCGCGCAAGGACGTGGAGGACATCCTGTTTCTGGGCGTGGCGGGCGTGGTGGTGGGGGGGCGGCTGGGCTATTGCCTGTTCTACAAGCCCGGCTACTACCTCAGCCACCCGCTGGAGATTTTTGCCGTGTGGCAGGGCGGCATGGCCTTTCATGGCGGGCTGTTGGGCGTGATCGCGGCCATGCTGTGGTTTGCGCATTCGCGCAAGCGCCCCTGGCTGCAGGTGGCGGACTTCGTGGCGCCCTGCGTGCCCACCGGCCTGGCGGCGGGGCGCGTGGGCAACTTCATCAACGGCGAGCTGTGGGGGCGCTTTGCCAGCCCCGACCTGCCCTGGGGCATGGTGTTTGCGCACAGCGGCTCCATGCAGCCACGTCACCCGTCGCAGATCTACCAGTTCCTCATGGAAGGGCTGCTGCTGTTCATCCTGCTGTGGCTGTACGCGCGCAAAGAGCGCAAGCAGGGCCAGGTGGCGGCGGCCTTCCTGTTCGGCTACGGGTGCTTTCGCTTCATCGCCGAGTACTTTCGGGAGCCCGATGCCTACCTGGGCATCCTGTCGCTGGGCATGAGCATGGGGCAGTGGCTGTGCCTACCCATGATCGCAGGCGGCGTCGCACTGTGGCTGTGGGCGCAGCGTCAACCGGTTTCAAGATGAAAATGGCCTCTAGCGCTTGATAGGCAAGCGCTGGCAGCTATCAAAATAAAAGCATTACAAATCCTCGGAGACTCCCATGATCAAGAAACTCCTGCTGGGGCTGCTCGCCCTGGTGCTGCTGCTGGGGGCGGCCCTGGGCATCAACACCGCGCGCAAGGGCTCGCGCCAGCTGGCGGTCGAACCCATTGCCAAGCTGGCCGTCGATGAAGCCGCCGTGGCCCAGCGCCTGGCCGAGGCCGTGCGCCTGCGCACCGAGTCCTCGCGCGACGACGCCAGCGCCAACACCGACCAGTTCCAGCAGTTCCACGCGCTGCTGCAGGCGCGCTTTCCGCTGGTGCACGCCAAGTTGAAGCGCGAGGTGGTGGGCGATTTGAGCCTGCTCTACACCTGGCCCGGCAGCGACGCGCAGGCCGCGCCGGTCATGCTGATGGCCCACCAGGACGTGGTGCCCGTGGCGCCCGGCACCGAGGGCGACTGGGCGCAGCCGCCGTACTCGGGCGCCATCCAGGATGGCTTTGTCTGGGGCCGGGGCTCCTGGGACGACAAGGGCAACCTGATGAGCCAGCTGGAGGCCGTGGAGATGCTGCTGGCCAGCGGCTTCACGCCAGAGCGCACCATCTACCTGGCCTTTGGCGCCGACGAGGAGGTGGGTGGCCTGCGCGGCGCCGCCAAGATCGCCGCGCTGCTGCAGGAGCGCAAGGTGCGGCTGGACTTCGTGCTTGACGAGGGCCTGCTCATCCTGGATGGCGTGATGCCGGGCCTGTCCAGGCCCGCCGCGCTGATCGGCGTGGCCGAGAAGGGCTACATGTCGGTGAAGATGACGATGTCCGGCACGCCGGGCCACTCGTCCATGCCGCCGTCGCACGGCAGCAGCGCCATCGCCATGCTGAGCAGCGCGCTCAAGCGCCTGGACGAGGAGCAGATGCCCGGCGGCATCCGCGGCGTGGCGGGCGAGCTGTTCGACACGCTGGCGCCCGAGATGGGCGGCGTGAGCCGGGTCGTGCTGTCCAACCTGTGGCTGTTCCGCCCCGTGGTGCAAAAGCAGCTTGAAGCCGCCGCCAGCACCAACGCCATGCTGCGCACCACCACGGCGCTGACCATCGTGAACGCGGGCAACCGCGACAACGTCATCCCCGGCCGCGCCGAGGCCACGGTCAACTTCCGCCTGCTGCCCGGTGACACGCAGGACCAGGTGATGGCGCATGTGCGCAGCAAGATCAGCGCGCCCACCGCGCAGGTGGACCTGAGCACGCTGCCGGGGGCCAAGGACGCGTCCAAGGTCGCGCCCACCGGCTCCAGTCAGTACCGATTGCTGAACCAGACCATCCGCGAAATCTTCCCGGACGTGCTGGTGGCGCCGGGGCTGATGGTGGCGGCCACGGATTCGCAGCATTTCGATGCCATCAGTGACCACGTGTTCAAGTTTTCGCCGGTGCGCGCCAATTCGGACGACCTCAAGCGCTTTCACGGCACGAATGAACGGCTGGAGATTGGCAACTATGCGGATGCCATCCGCTTCTACCACCGGCTGATCGGGCAGGTCAGCCAGAAATCTCAGTGAAACAGGCCTCTGGAGCTTGTTTGGCAAGCGCTGACAGCTATTGCTTTTGTAGCGTCCGCGATGATTCAACCGTTCGGGTTGGGTCGGACCATCCGTTATTCAAAAAAGATAGCTATTGGCGCTTGTCACATAAGCGCTAGAGCCACTTTTGATAAGAAATTTTGAGAGAGCAGGCCCCGCAGGTCTTGTCTCTTTTCTGCCGCACAGGCAATTCCTACTGGCAATTTGCGCTGTCGTTTTTCATAATTATTGAAAATTATGCAAGTTGATGCATTAACCCGCCACTTGACAACCCGATAACGCACGAAGCCCACAGCCTGTAAGACCCCGCTGCCATGCGCTCCACCCCCAACTCCCTGCACGACGAAGCCGCTGCCCGGCTGCGCGAGCAGATTTTTGCGGGAGCCCTGCCGCCGGGAAGCTTTCTGGACGAGGCGGCGCTGTGCGAGCGGCTGGCCATTTCGCGCACGCCGCTGCGCGAGGCGCTCAAGGTGCTGGTGGCCGAGGGGCTGCTGCGCCACGAGCCGCGCCGGGGCTGCTTTGTGGCCGAAGTCACCGAGCGCGACCTGGACGAGATCTTCCCCGTGATCGCGTTGCTGGAGGGCCGCGCCGCGCACGAGGCCACCTTGCGCGCGGGCAGCGCCGACCTGGCGGCGCTGGAAGCCTTGCACCAGCGGCTGCAGCAATCCGCCGAGGCGGGGCGCATTACCGAATACTACGAAGCCAACTACGCCATCCACGAGGCCTTCATCACGCTGGCTGACAACCGCTGGCTGGCCCAGGTGATTGGCGATCTGCGCAAGATCCTGCGCCTGGCGCGGGCGCAGACCCTGCACGTGCCGGGCCGCCTGCAGCAAAGCCTGGCCGAGCATCTGGCCGTGTTTGCCGCGCTCAAGGCGCGTGACGGCGACGCGGCCGAGGCGGCCATGCGCATCCACCTGCTGCGCCAGCGCGATGCGCTGCGCGACATGGCCCGCAACCACCAATCGAGACTGGCACCATGATGAACTCCACCCCCGAATGGATTGCGCGCAGCGTCTCGCGCCTGCGCTCGGCCGACAAAGCGCGTGACAAGGCGGACGACAAATCGACTGCAAAGGCCGCGCTCGACAAGGCCGTGACCGATGGGGAGGCCAAGCCGGCCAAGACCGACGTTCCGCGCACCACGCACGAACGGCTGCCTGCCACGCTGCGGCGCGGCAACGAGGCGCTGTCGCCACGCGCGCTGCGCCGCCTGTTGGCCGACCTGCAGGAGGTGGTGGCCCCGCAGGTCAGCGAGATCGAGGGCGGGCGCCGCGCCCAGGCCGTGGCCGCCTGGTACGCCAAGGCCGAGCCCGAGGAGCGCCGCGACATGTGGCTGCTGATGTGCGAGCAGTTCGCGCCCGACGCCACGCGCTTCAAGTCGGCCCGCCAGCGCTACGAGGCCGCTGCGGGCACGGCGGACGAGGGCCAGGCCGAGATCAGCCTGCGCCGCGCCCTGGTGTCGCCGCGCACGCGGCTGCTGCAGCGGTTTGCGGTCTTTTCGGACGGCATGCGCTTTCTGGTGGACCTGCGCGCCGAGATTTTGCCGCTGCTCAAGGCCGACAAGCGTCTGCTGCCCCTGGATGCCGAGCTGGAGCACCTGTTCTCCACCTGGTTCGACGTGGCCTTCTTGCAGCTCAAGCGCCTGTCGTGGGATTCGCCCGCCTCGTTGCTTGAAAAGCTCATCAAGTACGAGGCCGTGCACGACATCAAGAGCTGGGCCGACCTGAAGAACCGCCTGGACAGCGACCGCCGCTGCTACGGCTTCTTCCACCCGCGCCTGCCGGACGAGCCGCTGATCTTTGTCGAGGTGGCGCTGCTGGACAAGATGTCGCCCAGCATCACGCCGCTGCTGGACGAGGCGGCCGCGCCCGTGGACATTGCGCGGGCCACCACGGCTATCTTCTATTCCATCAGCAGCACGCAGACGGGCCTGCGCGGCGTGAGCTTTGGCGATTCGCTCATCAAGCATGTGGTGGAGACGCTCACCGCCGAGTTTCCGCGCCTGCGCACCTTTGCCACGCTGTCGCCCATTCCGGGCCTGCGCGCCTGGCTGGGCAAGCAGGCTGGCGCCATGCTGGAGCGCCTGGATGACAAGCGCCGCGCCGAGCTGGGCCGCGCCGTGGGTGTCGAGCCCCAGAACGGGAAGGACATGGCCACGCACCTGTTGGCCGCCATCGACAAGCCGCTGGACCTGGACGCCAAGTCACCCGTGCGCCAGATGCTGCTGGAGTGCGCCGCATACTATCTGGGCCGCGCGCTGCAGGACGGCAAGCCCCTGGACCCCGTGGCGCGCTTTCACCTGGGTAACGGCGCGCGGGTGGAGCGCCTCAATTGGGCGGGCGATCCGTCGCCCAAGGGGCTGAAACAATCGTACGGGCTCATGGTGAACTACCTGTACGACCTCAAGCGCATCGACAAGCACCGCAGCTTGCTCGCGCA
>DAIQRN010000029.1:0-12642 GCA_036786185.1 Acidovorax sp.
TCACGCCCACGTCCTTCCAGTTCTTGGCGGCGCTGCGCACCATGGCGGGGCCGCCGATGTCGATGTTCTCGATGGCGTCGGCCAGTGTGCAGCCGGTCTTGGCCACGGTGGCTTCAAAGGGATACAGGTTGACCACCAGCAGGTCGATGGTGTCGATGCCGTGTTCCTTCAGGGCTGCCATGTGCTGTGGGACATCGCGGCGCGCCAGCAGGCCGCCGTGCACCTTGGGGTGCAGCGTCTTCACGCGGCCGTCGAGCATTTCGGGGAATTGCGTGACCTCAGCCACTTCGGTCACGGGCAGGCCCTTGTCGGCCAGCAGCTTGGCGGTGCCGCCGGTGGACAGCAGCTTGATGCCCAGCGCGTGCAGCGCTTGCGCGAATTCGACGATGCCGGTCTTGTCAGAGACGGAGAGGAGTGCGTTCATGGTGGTGGTGCGGAGGTTTTGAATAAAAACGGGCTGTAGCGCTAGTGCATCATGCGCTGGCAGCTATTAATTTAGTAGTTGTATGTCTTGTAGAGCAGTCAGAGGCTGAGAGTTTTTTGGCCGAGCCCGAAAGGCGTGCGAAAACGCTTCGGATCCAGGCGCAAAGCACGGCCATAGCGCGGGCTATGGCGAGCATTTGCAACGACGAGCCGGAGTGTTTTGGCGTGCATGGCGGGTTCGGACAAGAGACTCTCAGTCTCTTAGAGCAGCTTGTGCTCGACCAGCTTCTTGCGCAGGGTGTTGCGGTTCAGGCCCAGCCATTCGGCCGCGCGCGACTGGTTGTTGTCGGCCTGCTGCATCACCACTTCCAGCAGCGGGCGTTCGACCACGCGCACCAGCATGTCATACATGCCGTCGGGCGTCTCGCCGCCCAGGTCGCGAAAGTAGCCCTGCAGGCTCTCCCGCACGCACTCTTCTATGTGTTTCTTGCTCATGCTGCGAATCCCTCTTGTTCTTGTGTCTGTGCGTCCGCGTCGGTAGCGGCGGGCAGCCGGTCCATCTGCTGCCCCAGGGCATCCAGGTAGTCGGCCACGGCCTGCCACTGCGTGGTGCAGTCTTCGATGGTGTTGATGCGTTGCCGCAAGGCCTCGCCACCCGGCAGCGCGCGCAGGTACCAGGCAATGTGCTTGCGCGCACTGCGCACCCCGGTCAGCTCGCCGTACAGGCTGTAGTGGTCGTGCAGGTGGTCCAGCAGCAGGCGGCGCACCTCGGCCACCAGCGGTGGCGCCAGGTGTTCGCCCGTGGCCAGAAAGTGGCCGATCTCGCGGAAGATCCACGGTCGGCCCTGGGCGGCGCGGCCGATCATGATCGCGTCAGCGCCGGTGGCGGCCAGCACGTCGCGCGCCTTTTCGGGCGAGGTGATGTCGCCGTTGGCCACCACGGGCACCTTCACCGCCGCCTTGACGGCAGCGATGGTGTCGTACTCCGCATGGCCCTTGTAGCCCTGCTCGCGTGTGCGGCCGTGCACGGTGAGCATCTGGATGCCCACGGCCTCGAACTGGCGTGCGAGGTGCACGGCGTTCTTGTGCTCCTGGCACCAGCCGGTGCGCATCTTCAGCGTGACGGGCACGTTGTAGGGTGCGCAGGCCTCAACCACGGCAGTGGCAATCTCCACCGCCAGCGCCTCGTTCTGCATCAGGGCCGAGCCCGCCCATTTGTTGCAGACCTTCTTGGCCGGGCAGCCCATGTTGATGTCGATGATCTGCGCGCCGCGCTCCACGTTATAGACCGCGGCCTCGGCCATCATGGGCGCGTCGGTGCCGGCGATCTGCACGGCAATGGGCCCCGGCTCCCCTTCATGGTTGGCGCGGCGCGAGGTCTTGAGGCTGTTCCACAGGTCCTTGCGCGACGTGACCATCTCGCTGACCGCGTAGCCCGCCCCCAGCGCCTTGCACAGCTGGCGGAAAGGCCGGTCCGTGACGCCCGCCATGGGGGCGACGAACAGGCGGTTCGCCAGAGGAAGGTGGCCAATGTGCATGGGCAGGGTGCGAGCGGGCGGCAGCGAATGCTGAAAAAGGAGGCGGGATTGTACCTGCCCAAAATTTCAGCAAATGAAATGCATCGCTGTGTGAAAAGCGCGTGTGCCGCCTGGCTCGCGGCGGACATGGGATGGGCAGGAGATGTGCCGTGCCGCTGGACAACGGCCGATCAACGGGCAGCGATATCCGTCTCGGCCAGCGCGGCAGGCACCCCACCACGCTGGGCGAAATGCCACCAGGCGTTGGGCAGGTTGTCGAACTGGTGGCGCGCCATCAGGTCGCGCAACCAGTCGCGGTTGTGCTGCACGTCGGGCGAAAAGCCCTCGGCCCCCCGCTCGGCGCCCGCGAGCTGCACGCCCGCGGGTGTGCCCATGTCCACGTCATGCCCATCGGCCAGCGGGCCGCGTACCACCGTGCTGGCTTTCACGCCATCCAGCACCCGTACCTGCACCACCCAGGCGCTGCGGTTCTGGCCGGCCTGGCAGGTCGCGGCGAAACCCAGGCCCTGCGCCTGCAGCTCCTGGGCGATGCCCTGCAGCGCAGACCGCGTGGCCGCTGTATCGTGGCAGCTTGGGGCAGGCGCCTGCGCCACGATGGCGCCGTTCGCCACCGCCTCGGAAGCCACGGGCACGGCGGCCTGTGGGCTTTGCACGCACGCCGCAAGCCACAGGGCTGCCACCACCGATGACCAGCGCATGCCGGAGGGCACCGGCGCGGGGCGGCGGGGACGGACGGGCGAAGAGTGGGCAGTTGCGGGTGTGCTGTGCATGACGGCTCCTGTGCGGTGCCCTGGAGAAAAGCGGGGAGCCTAGGGGTCTCTCCGTCGAGGGCACGGTGTTGCTTCATGCTACAAATCGCCCCCGGCCTCGGGCATGCGCCAAGGCCTCAGACCTGCGTAGGACAGCGCCCCGCGCGCCAACCAGCCCATGGGACCGCCCTACACTTCTGCGCTATGGAAATATGGATGCAACACGGGATGCAGCAACTGCTTGAATGGCTGGCCCTTCCGCAGTTCGGCCTGAGCACCGTCTTCATCGTTTCATTCGTCTCGGCCACGCTGCTGCCGCTGGGCTCGGAACCCGCGGTGTTCGGCCTCATCAAGCTCAATCCCGAACTGTTCTGGCCCGCCATCCTGATCGCCACGGCGGGCAATACCCTTGGCGGCGGCGTGAGCTGGTGGATAGGCCTGGGCGCGCACAAGGCCGTGGACAAGGCCCGGGGCAATACCACCGACGTACGGGCGCTGAACTGGCTCAAGCGCTTTGGCCCCCGCGCCTGCCTGCTCTCCTGGCTGCCCGTGGTGGGCGACCCGCTGTGCGCGGTGGCCGGCTGGCTCAAGCTGCCGTTCTGGCCCTGCATGGCCTACATGGCCGTGGGCAAGTTCCTGCGGTATCTGATCATGACCAGCGTGCTGTTGTACCTCATGCCGGGGCATCTGGCGGTGTGATGGTGCAGCCACCCCGCATGGCCGACGCAACCTGTGCTCAGGCCGCGGCCACCCGCTGGCGCGTCCACCAGCCCTCGGCGCTGTAAACCAGCAAGCCCCCCCAGATCAACACAAAGCCCACCAGGCGCGCGGGCTCGAAAGCCTCGTGGAACATCCACACGCCCAGTCCGAACTGCAGGCTGGGCGAGATGTACTGCAGGATGCCCAGCGTGGACATCGGTATGCGCCGCGCACCCGCCGCAAACAGCAGCAGGGGTATGGCCGTCAGGGGCCCCGCCAGCAGCAGCCACCCAATCGCCGCCGCATCGCCTTGAACGAGCGCCCCCTGGCCTTGCCAGGCCCACCACCCCAGCACCACGGCGGCCACCGGCGCGAGCATCAGGGTCTCCAGCGCCAGCCCTTCCAGCGCCCCCAGCACCGCCACCTTGCGCAGCAGGCCATAAAAACCAAAACTCAGCGCCAGCACCAGCGCGATCCAGGGCAGGCGGCCCGTCTGCGCGGTGAGCCACAGCACCCCGGCTGTGGCCACCGCCACGGCCAGCCACTGGCCTGGGCGGGGACGCTCATGCAAAAACACATAGCCCAGCGCCACGTTCACCAGCGGCAGGATGAAATAGCCCAGGCTGGCATCCACCACATGCTGGTTTTGCACGGCCCACACATAGGTCAGCCAGTTGCCGGACAGCAGCAGGGCCGACAACGCAAAAGCCCCCAACACCCGGGGCTGGCGCAGCACGACCGCCATCCAGGCCCAGTGCCTGCGTACCGCCAGCAACCCCAGCACCACCACCAGCGACCACAGCGTGCGGTGCATGATGACCTCCAGCGCAGGTACTTCCGACACCTGCCGGAAGTACAGGGGAAAGAGGCCCCAGGCGGTGTAGGCCAGTGCGGCGTAAAGAATGCCAGGGCTCATGGGGCGGGAGCGTAAAAGCTCCTGAAATAATAGCTACCAGCGCTTGATACACAAGCGCTAGAGGCTGTTTTTACTTAAAAATTAGACGTTGAACAGGAAGTTCAGTACGTCCCCATCCTTGACAACGTATTCCTTGCCTTCGGCGCGCATCTTGCCCGCGTCCTTGGCGCCTTGCTCACCCTTGAGCGCGATGAAGTCGTCAAAGGCAATGGTCTGCGCGCGGATGAAGCCGCGCTCGAAGTCGCCATGGATCACACCGGCCGCCTGGGGCGCGGTGTCGCCGATGTGGATGGTCCAGGCGCGCACTTCCTTCACGCCCGCCGTGAAGTAGGTCTGCAGGCCCAGCAGCTTGAAGGCACCGCGGATCAGGCGGGCCAGGCCCGGCTCGCTCTGGCCCATCTCGGCCAGGAACATGTCGCGGTCTTCGTCGCTCATCTCGGCCATTTCGGCTTCCATCTTGGCGCAGATGGCGACCACGGGGGCATTCTGGCTAGCGGCGTATTCCTTCAGGCGATCGAGGAAGGGATTGTTCTCAAAGCCGTCCTCGCTCACATTGCCCACGAACATGGCGGGCTTGGCCGTGATCAGGCACAGGGACTTGAGCAGGGGCTGCTCTTCCTTGGTGATCTCCACGGAGCGGGCGGGCTTGCCGTCGTTGAGCGCGGCCTGGATGCGCGTGAGCAGCGCCACCAGCTTCGCGGCGTCCTTGTCGTTGCCCGATTTGGCGGCCTTGGTGTAGCGGTTGAGCGCCTTCTCCACCGTGCCCATGTCGGCCAGGCACAGCTCGGTCTGGATGACTTCGATGTCGGAGATCGGGTCCACCCGGCCGGCCACGTGGATCACGTTGTCATCTTCAAAGCAGCGCACCACGTTCACGATGGCGTCGGTTTCACGGATGTGGGCCAGGAACTGGTTGCCCAGGCCTTCGCCCTGGCTGGCACCCGCCACCAGGCCGGCGATGTCCACAAACTCGACAATGGCCGGCACGATGCGCTCGGGCGAGATGATCTCGGCCAGTTGCTGCAGGCGCGGGTCGGGCACCTCCACCACGCCCACATTGGGCTCAATGGTGCAGAAAGGGTAGTTTTCGGCGGCGATGCCGGCCTTGGTCAGCGCGTTGAAGAGGGTGGACTTGCCGACGTTGGGCAGGCCCACGATGCCGCATTGGAGGCTCATGGCAGGGCTTTCTGGATTTCGAAGACAAACCGCCTATTTTAAGGCGACGGGCACCGGGCGCCCCCGTACCGGGGAATCAACCCTCAGTCAAAGCGCAGATCGGCCGCCACCCGCTGCCCCACGCGCAGCATCTGGCCTGCGCCCTGGCGCACGATGGCGTTCATGCCAAAGGTGATGGCGCCATCCAGGCGCTTGTCCTGGCGGTAGGTGCGCAGCGTATCGCCGACAGCGGGGCTGCTTTCGGCGGTAGCGGGGTCGATGTCGGGGATGGGGCAGCGCGCGCAGGGCTTCACGGGCTGCAGGTGCAGCTCGCCTTCTGCGCCGCCTTCCACGCGCACCAGGTCCACGCGGTCTTCGTCGTAGGGCTCCACGCCGGCCAGCACCACATTGGGCCGAAATCGCTCTATGCCCACGGTGGCGTGGCCGCCTGCCTGCAGGCGGCGGTTGAGCTCCTGCACCGAAGCCTCGCTGGCGATCAGCACGGGAAAACCGTCCGCAAACTGGTTGGGCGCCTCGACGCCGCCCGTCCAGTCCATGCTGGACA
This sequence comes from Acidovorax sp., assembly GCA_036786185.1. Taxonomy (GTDB): domain Bacteria; phylum Pseudomonadota; class Gammaproteobacteria; order Burkholderiales; family Burkholderiaceae_C; genus Acidovorax. The sequence goes on from DAIQRN010000029.1 coordinate 6,046, forward strand.
ACCGGCGCTGCTCCGGGTCAAACCGCACCAGGCGGCACGGCTGCCCCAGAAAATCGCTGAACCACTGCGCCGCAACAGGCCCCATGTCCCAGGCAGGCACGGTGTCGCGCCAGACGGTGACCGTGATGGGGGCCTCCACGGCGTCGATGGCTACATGCAGGGCCAGCATGCCAGGGGCCCGCAGCACCATTTCCTCGCTTTTGAGCTGTGGCCGTATGAGCGCCATGCGCGGCAGGGCGCGCTGGGTCAGGAACAGGCCGTTGGCGTCCACCACCATCCAGGCGCGGTCCAGGTCCAGCCCGGTGTCGGTCAGCAGCGCCTCCTGCACCTCGATGCCCGCGCAGGATTTGACGGGATAGACAAACAGGCGGGCAATGGTGCCGGACAGGTCGGCATCGGGGTAAAAACTCACGGTGGGGCGCTCCTCAGGGGTGGACAACGGGCAGGATCTGCAATTTTGCCCTGCGCCAGCAGGACGCAGGCGCCCTCCTACAATGGCCGTCATGGCCCAAACCTTTGATATTTGTATTCGCGGCACCGGCATTGTGGGCTCCACCCTGGCGCTGCTGCTGGCGCGGGACCGGCTGAAAGTGGCGCTGCTGCCCGCCCCCGCGCCCCGCAATCCGGCCACGACCGACGTGCGGGCCTATGCGCTCAACCGGGCGTCACGCCAGTTGCTGGAGTCCTTGCGCAGTTGGCCCGACGACGAGCACGCCACGCCCGTGCGCCAGATGCAGGTACAGGGCGACCAGGGCGGTGCAGTGCAATTTGACGCACAAGCCCAGGGTGTGGACGCGCTGGCCTGGATTGTGGATGTCCCCGCATTGGAGGCCCGGCTCGCCGAGGCCGTGCGCTACCAGCCGCAGGTGGAGGTGGTCGATGCCCCCGCGCCCGCCGCGCTGACCGTGGTGTGCGAGGGCCGCGCCAGCAGTACCCGCGAAGAATTTGGCGTGAATTTTGAGGTCACGCCCTACCCCCAGCACGCCATTGCCACCCGGCTGCGCTGCGAACAAGCCCATGGGCAGGTGGCGCGCCAATGGTTTTCACCCGACGGCATCCTGGCTTTTCTGCCCTTGGGCGGCGCTTCGGGGAACTCTGTCGCCGTGGTGTGGTCCGTTCTGCAGGACCAGGTGGCGCCGCTGATGGCCCTGACCCCCGATGAGTTCGCGCAAAAGCTGCACACAGCCAGCCAGGGCAGTCTGGGCGCGCTGGAATTGATCTCCGAACGCGCAGCCTGGCCGCTGCAGCTGGCCCGGGCCGATCGCTGGTGCGGCGCGCTGCCGCCCGCTGGCAGCAGCGCACGCAGCTGGGTGCTAGCGGGTGATGCGGCCCACAACATGCACCCTCTGGCAGGCCAGGGCCTGAACATGGGGCTTGGCGATGCACAGGCCCTCGCCCGCGTGCTGCAGGGGCGCGACTACTGGCGCAGCACGGCCGACATGCGGCTGCTGCGGCGCTATGAAAGAGAGCGCAAGGCCGCGCTGCTGCCCATGAACTGGGCCACGGACGGGCTGCAACAGCTGTTTGCGCGCCAGGAAGGACCTGTCCAGGCTTTGCGCAACTGGGGGATGCGCGGCTTTGAGATGAGCGGCCCCTTGAAGGATTTCGTGGCCCGCCAGGCCATGGGAATGTAGTTAGATCGAAACACAGGGGGCCACCGTGACGAGCACGGGGCACCCGCCGGACACTTTGAAACCGAGAGCACCATGAAACTGATTCCTATCCTGATGGCGGCCGTTGGCCTGTTGGTCTGCACTGCCGCTTCTGCTCAGGAGGCCAACATCCGCAAGGCACTGGCCGAGCGCATTCCACAGATGGACAAGATTGACGAAGTGCGCCCCACTCCCATGAAGGGGCTTTTCGAGGTGCGCATCGGCACCGACCTGTTCTATACCGACGCCCAGGGCAACTATGTGATCCAGGGCGAACTGATCGACACCAAGGCACGCCGCAACCTGACGGAAGACCGCATCAACAAGCTCACGGCCGTGGACTTTGCCGCCCTGCCGCTGAAGGACGCCTTCACCGTCGTGCGGGGCGATGGCAAGCGCAAGCTGGCTGTTTTTGAAGACCCCAACTGCGGCTACTGCAAGCGCTTTGAACGCGACATGCAGAATGTGGACAACGTGACGGTGTACATGTTTCTCTACCCCATCCTGAGCCCGGATTCGGCCGAAAAGTCGCGCAACATCTGGTGCGCCAAGGACAAGACCGCCGCCTGGCACGACCAGATGCTGCGTGACAAATCCGCGCCCGCCGCCAGCTGCGACACCAGCGCACTGCAGCGCAACCTGGCCTTTGGCCGCAAGTACAAGATCACGGGCACGCCCACGCTGATCTTTGCCGACGGCAGTCGCGTGCCCGGGGCCATCGGCGCGCAGGAAGTGGAAAAGCGCCTCGCCGAGGCCAGCAGCGAATCCACGGGCAGCAATTAACCCTCGCCCGCTTGCCCCAGCGGGGCCCCGCGCATCCGCCAGGGGCTCCGCCCGCCCTCAGCCTGCAGACGCCATGCCCATATCTCGCCGCCCCACGCCCGCCGCCGTCCACTACCAGGTGGAGCCTGCAGACCTGCATGCCCACCTTTTCCACGTCAGGCTGACGATTGCACGCCCCCAAGCGCAGCAGGAACTGGCCCTGCCCGTGTGGATTCCGGGCAGCTACCTGGTGCGCGAGTTTGCCAAGAACCTGCAGCAGTTGACGGCGCACCAGGGTCAGCACCCGGTCGCGCTGACCCAGCTGGACAAGCACCGCTGGCGGGCCGAGTGCATTGCCGACAAGCCCCTGGTGCTGACCTACACCGTCTGCGCCTACGACACCTCGGTGCGCACTGCCTGGCTGGACGCATCGCGTGGCTTCTTCAACGGCACCAGCCTGTGCCTGCAGGTGTGCGGGCAAGAAAAGCAAAGCCACACGCTGGAGGTCACCAGCACCCCCGCCACAGCGGGCTGGTCGGTGGCGACCGGGCTCACCGCACTCCAGGCCGACCCACAGGGCTTCGGCCTGTACCACGCCGAGGACTATGACGCTCTGGTGGACTGCCCCGTGGAGCTGGGCCGGTTCTGGGTGGGCCAGTTCATGGCCGGGGGCATTCCCCACCGCTTCGTCGTCGCGGGCGCGGCACCTTCGTTCGACACCGAACGACTGCTGGCCGATGCACAAAAAATCTGCGAAACAGCCATTCGCTTCTGGCATGGCGAGGACGCCGCGCCGTTCAAGGACTATCTTTTCCTGCTCAACGCCGTCAACGACGGTTACGGCGGCCTGGAACACCGCAACTCCACCGCGCTGATCTGCGGTCGCAAGGACCTGCCCCGCCTGGGCGACAGCCGGGCGAGCGATGGCTACACCACCTTGCTGGGCCTGATCAGCCACGAGTACTTTCACACCTGGAACGTCAAGCGCCTGCGCCCGGCCGAGTTCGCGCGCTACGACTATGCGCGCGAGAACTACACCGAGCTGCTCTGGTTCTTCGAGGGCTTCACCAGCTACTACGACGACCTGCTGCTGCGCCGCGCCGGGCTGATTGACGACGCCACCTACCTCAAGCTCATCACCAAGACCATCAACCAGGTGTTGCAGACCCCGGGGCGCCGTGTGCAGTCCGTGGCGCAGTCCAGCTTTGACGCCTGGGTCAAGTACTACCGCCAGGACGAAAACACCCCCAACGCCACGGTGAGCTACTACACCAAGGGCTCGCTGGTGGCGCTGTGCCTGGACCTCAGCCTGCGCCGCGACGGCCGCAGCACGCTGGACGACGTTATGCGCGCCCTGTGGCAGCGCAGCCAGGGCGGCCCCATGGCCGAAGCCGACCTTCGGGCCGTGCTGCGCGAGCTGGGCGGGCGCAGCTTTGACGACGAGTTGGCGCAGTGGGTGCACGGCACGGCCGAGCTCCCGCTGGCAGATCTGCTGGCCGCCCACGGCGTGCAGTTGCAGGCCGATGCACCGCAGCTGGCCCAGCGCCTGGGCCTGCGGGTGGCGGAGAACCACAGCGTGCAGATCAAGACCGTGCTGCGCGGCAGCCCGGCCGAGCAAGCGGGCCTGTCCGCCGGTGACGAATGGCTGGGCGTGGAGGTGCTGGGCCAGGGCTGGCGCATTGGCAAGCTTGACGATGTCACGTTCTACGCTGGCGCCGAAACCACGGTGACGGCACTGGTGGCCCGCGACGGCCGCCTGCACCGCCTGGCGCTCACGCTCCCACGCGCGGAGGCTGCGCCCGCCGTGCCGGACACGGTCCGCCTTTCCGTCACCGATGCGGCGGTGCTCGCGCGCTGGCTGGATTGAGCCGCGGCCCCGCTTGGGTATATTCCTTCACGCTGCCACAAACCAACCCCCAGGAGATTCCATGGCCTACGAAACCATTGAGGTCCGCATCGAAGCGGACAAGGTCGGCGTCATCACGCTCAACCGCCCCAAGCAGCTCAATGCGCTGAACGACCAGCTCATGAACGAGCTGGGCGCCGCGCTGAAGGCCTTTGACGCCGACGACAAGATCGGCTGCACCATCGTCACCGGCAGCGAGAAGGCGTTTGCGGCCGGCGCAGACATTGGCGCCATGGCCACGTACAGCTTTGCCGACACCTACAAGGGCGACTACATCACCCGCAACTGGGAAACCATCCGCTCCATCCGCAAGCCCGTGATCGCCGCGGTGAGCGGTTTTGCACTGGGTGGCGGCTGCGAGCTGGCCATGATGTGCGACTTCATCATCGCGGCCGACAACGCGCGCTTTGGCCAACCCGAGATCAAGCTGGGCGTGATCCCCGGCGCCGGCGGCACGCAGCGCCTGCCGCGCGCCGTGGGCAAGTCCAAGGCCATGGACATGGCCCTCACAGGCCGCATGATGGATGCCACCGAGGCCGAGCGCGCTGGCCTGGTCAGCCGCGTGGTGCCCTACGACAAGCTGATGGACGAAGCCCTGGGTGCGGCCATCATCATCGCGGGCTTCTCGCAGATCGCCGTGATGGCCGCCAAGGAGTCCGTGAACCGCGCCTTTGAAGGCACGCTGGCCGACGGCGTGATGTTCGAGCGCCGCCTGTTCCACGCGCTGTTTGCCACACAGGACCAGAAGGAAGGCATGGATGCCTTCATGAATAAGCGCCCAGCCCACTTCACACACCAATAATTTTTGTTCTATAATTTGAGGCTTGCGGTCGTATAGCTCAGTTGGTTAGAGCGCAGCATTCATAATGCTGATGTCGGTGGTTCAAGTCCACCTACGACCACCAAATACAACCCACAGTGGTCCGCCACTGTGGGTTTTTTCTTGGGCTTTTCTGCCACAGGGGGCTATCAAAAATCATAGCTGCCAGCGCTTTATGGCATTGGTTTTCAATACGAAAATCATCTACATATCAAGCCAATCAAGCGCAAGCAGCTATGTTTTTTGAAAATCCCAAGAAATCGCCCCGCTTTTAGAATCGCTGTTTCAGCCCCTGGATGTACACCATGAACCGCTGCACCACGACCTTCTTCTCTCGCCCGCTCGCCCGCCGTCTGGTCGCGGGCCTGGCCTTGGCGCTGCTGGGGGCCACGCTGCCCGCCGCAGCCCAGGTCGTGCCAGGACTGGGCGGCATGCGCAACTTTCCGGACGCGGCGCTGCGTGGCACGCTGACCCTCAACTCGCTCACGGAAGCCACGCTCAACGGCCGCAGCATCCGCATGGCGCCCGGCATGCGGCTGCTGAGCCCGCAGAACACGCTGGTCATGCTGCACGGCGTGTTGGGCCAGAGCTACAAGGTGAACTACGTCATCGAGAACAGCACCGGCATGTTGCTTACTGCCTGGATCCTGACCAAGGGCGAGGCCGACGTTCCCCGCAAGGGCAGCGACGCCGTCGAGCGCAACTACCGCACCGAGTCCGACGCCGCCAAGCACTAGGCCCCGGCCTCGATCCCCACCCTGCCCACGGCCGCCACGCGGCAGGCTGCGGCGCGGCGCCCTCTGTGCCGCTTTGTTCTCCCCTCCTCCTTGCCTTTGACAGCGAGCCCGCCATGGCCAAAAAAGTCTTCATCAAAACCTTCGGCTGCCAGATGAACGAGTACGACTCGGACAAGATGGCCGACGTGCTCAACGCCGCCCAAGGCTACGAGCCCACCCAGAACGTGGATGAGGCCGACCTCATCCTCTTCAACACCTGCTCGGTGCGCGAGAAAGCGCAAGAGAAGGTCTTCAGCGACCTGGGCCGCATCAAGCACCTGAAAGCCCGCGGCGTGAAGATTGGCGTGGGCGGCTGCGTGGCCAGCCAGGAAGGCGCCGAGATCATCAAGCGCGCGCCCTATGTGGATGTGGTTTTTGGCCCCCAGACATTGCACCGCCTACCCGAAATGCTCTCACAAAGAGAGCAACTGAACCGCCCACAGGTGGACATCAGCTTCCCTGAGATCGAGAAGTTCGACCATCTGCCACCCGCGCGCGTCGAAGGCGCCAGCGCCTTTGTCTCCATCATGGAAGGCTGCAGCAAATACTGCAGCTACTGCGTAGTGCCCTACACGCGCGGCGAAGAGATGAGCCGCCCGTTCGACGACGTGCTGGTGGAAGTGGCGGGCCTGGCCGACCAGGGCGTGAAGGAAATCACCCTGCTGGGCCAGAACGTGAACG
>DAIQRN010000405.1:0-3133 GCA_036786185.1 Acidovorax sp.
TCTCGGTCTTGCAGGGCTGGAAGGTGCCCGCGCCCACGTGCAGCGTGACGCTGGCAGAGTCGATGCCGCGCGCGGCCAGCTCGGCCAGCACGCCTTCGTCAAAGTGCAGCGCGGCGGTGGGCGCTGCCACGGCGCCGGGCGCGCGCGCAAAAACGGTTTGGTAGCGCTGGCTGTCCTCGGCTTCGTCGGGGTCGTGGTCGGTGTTCTGGTGGCGCTCGATGTAGGGCGGCAGCGGCAGGTGGCCGTGGCGCTCCATCAGCTCCCAGGGCGATTCGCCCGCCGGGCCCTGCAGCGCAAAGCGAAACAGCGGGCCGTCGGCATCGGGCCAGCGACTCAGCAGCGTGGCGTCAAACCCGCCCGCGTGGCGGCCCCCGGCCATGTGCACGGTGCTGCCGGGCGGGGGCTTCTTGCTGACCTTCATGTGGGCCACGACCTCATTGCCGTTGCCGCCGGTGAGCACGCGCTCGATCAGCAGCTCCAGCTTGCCGCCGCTGGCCTTCTCGCCAAAGATGCGCGCCTTGACCACGCGCGTGTCGTTGAACACCAGCAGATCGCCCGCGCGCAGCAGGCCGGGCAGCTCGCGAAAGATGCGGTCCACCGGCTGCATGGCGCGGCCGTCGAGCAGGCGCGAGGCGCTGCGCTCGGGCGCGGGGTGCTGGGCAATGAGTTCGGGGGGCAGCGAGAAGTCGAAGTCGCTGAGGGTGAAAACGCGCGGGGCGCTGGCTGCGCCCAAGGAAAGGTCGGTCATCGTGCTTGAGGGCCGGACGGGCCCGTGCCAAGAAAAAAGCGGGACGGCCATTGTCCCACGGGGCCGGTGTGCCAGCGGGTCACCAGGCCTTTTCGGTGAAGCCCGACCACAGCTCGTTCAGGTCGGGAAAGCCCCATTTTTCAGGGTCTTCGCGCGCGACGATCTTCTCGCTGCAGCCCGGCGCGGCCAGGTTCACCAGCTCGGGCGGGATGCGCAGGTCGGACTTGGTCGAGAAAAACACCTTGACGGTGGGCGTGGTGAGGGCCTGGGGGGCCTGTTCGGTCACCACGCCCAGGCGCCCCGAGCTCAGCCGCACCAGCGAGCCCACGGGGTAGATGCCGATGCTCTTGACGAAGGCCTGGAACAGGCGCGCGTCGAAGTGGTCGGTGGTCCATTCGGCCATGCGGCGCAGCGACTCGGCCGGGTCCCAGCCGCGCTTGTAGGGGCGGTCGGAGGTGATGGCGTCGTACACGTCGCAGCTGGCCGTCATGCGCGCGATCACGCTGATGCCGTCGCCCTTGAGCTTGTCGGGGTAGCCGGTGCCGTCCACCTTCTCGTGGTGGTGCAGGCAGGCGTCCAGCACGGCGTCGGGCACGTTGGCGCTTTCCTTGAGCATGTGGTAGCCCTCCACCGGGTGGCTGCGCACCACGGTGAATTCCTGGTCGGTGAGCTTGCCGGGCTTGTTGAGCACCGTGAGCGGAACGGCCGCCTTGCCCAGGTCGTGCAGCAGGCCCGCCAGGCCGGCCAGGCGCTGCTGGTCGTCCTTGAGCTTGAGCTGCTTGGCCAGCGCGACCATGAGCGCGCACACGGCCACGGAGTGCATGTAGGTGTAGTTGTCGGCGGTCTTCAGGCGGGCCAGGCTGATGAGGGCGCCGGGGTTGCGGGTGACGGAGTCCGAGATTTCCTCCACCAGGCTTTGCGCGCCCCCCGCGTCCACCGCGCGGCCCATGCGCGCTTCGTTGAACATCGAGACCACGGCTTCCTTGGCCTTCACGCAGATCGCGGCCGCCATCTGCAGCTCGCTTTGCATGTCCGTGGGCTTGCGGTTGCGCCGTGGCGCCGCGGGGTGCGGCAGCGTGACCGTGACCGGAGGCAACTCCTCCAGGTGGCTGAAGTCGGTCTCGATGCGGGCGTCGGCCTCCTCGCGCGATACCGAGGCGGTGCCGGGCGCCACGTCCAGCCCCTTGGCGGTGTCGATCCAGCACTCGTGGATCGAGGTCGCCTGGATGCGGGCCAGGTCCTTGGGGTCGTCGATCAGAAAGCGGGCGCGCCAGAACGGGTGGTCCATCCACGAGCCGCAGAACTCGTGCAGGTACATGCCCAGGGTGAGGTGCTTGATATCGATGCGCTTGAGCATGGAGCGGGGACTGTAACAAAACCGTAACCATGGTAGCCTTTTCGGCCCCATGCCGCTGTCGCTTCGCCCCGTTTTACCCATGCACCACGCCCATGCCTGCCGCTAAGCCCGCCACCAGTCCGGCGCAGAAGGCGCTGCACAAGCTGGGCCTGGTGCGCGACATCGACCTGGCCCTGCACCTGCCCCTGCGCTACGAGGACGAAACCCGCATCACCCCGATCGCCAGTGCCCGCGACGGCCAGACGGTGCAGATCGAGGCCACCGTCACCGCCAGCGAGGTGCAACTGCGTCCGCGCCGCCAGCTGTTGGTGCGGGTGGAGGACGACACCGGTGAATGCGAGCTTCGGTTTTTCAGCTTCTACCCCTCGCACCAAAAGACGCTCGCCGTGGGCGCGCGCCTGCGCATCCGGGGCGAGGTCAAGGGGGCTTTTTGGGGGCGGCAGATGCTGCACCCGGCCTTTCGCGTGGCGGGCGGCGAGCTGCCCGCCGCGCTCACGCCCGTCTATCCCACCACGGCGGGCCTGCCCCAGCCCTACCTGCGCCGCGCCGTGGTCGGCGCGCTGGCGCGGGTGGACCTGTCGGACACCCTGCCGCCCGGCGTGGAGCCGCCAGTGGGCAGATTTTCAAGCAAAAATGGCCTCCAGCGCTTATGCAGCTTGCGCGAAGCGCTCACTTTTTTGCACCATCCCACGCCCGACGTGGCGCTGTCCACGCTGGAGGACCACAGCCACCCCGCCTGGCAGCGCCTGAAGGCCGAGGAATTGCTGGCCCAGCAGCTGTCGCAGCAGCAGTCGCGGCGCGAGCGTGACCGGCTGCGCGCGCCCGTGCTGCAGCCGCAACGCGCCGCCGATGGCGCCTTGCCGCTGCACGAGCAGCTCATGGCCGCGCTGCCCTTTGCACTCACCGCCGCTCAGCGCCGCGTGGGCGAGGAGATCGCCGCCGACCTGGCCCGCCCCGTGCCTATGCACCGCCTGCTGCAGGGCGACGTGGGGTCGGGCAAAACCGTGGTGTCGGCCCTGGCCGCCTGC
>DAIQRN010000406.1:0-3128 GCA_036786185.1 Acidovorax sp.
ATGCCGTCAAGATCGGCATGCTGCACTCGCCCGAGGTGGTGCGCGTGGTGGCCGATGCCATCCGCCGCCACCGGCTGCCGCACGTGGTGCTGGACCCGGTGATGGTCGCCACCAGCGGCGACCGCCTGATCGCGCCGGAGACCGTCGGCGTGCTGGTGAAAGAGCTGTTCCCGCTGGTCGAGGTGATCACCCCCAACCTGGACGAGGCCGCCTGGCTGCTGGGCCGCAGGATCGAGGGGGCGGACGCGCTGCCCGGCGCGGTGGAGGACCTGATCGTGCTGGGCGCGCCGGCGGCGCTGCTCAAGGGCGGGCACCTGCCGGGGGACTGGGTGGTGGACCTGCTCGCCCTGCGCAATGGCGTGGTGCGCAGGCTGGAGTCCGCGCGCATCGCCACGCACAACGGGCACGGTACGGGCTGCACACTGTCGTCGGCCATCGCGGCGCAGCTGGCGCTGGGCCTGCCGCTGGTGCAGGCCGTGGAGGCCGCGCGCGCCTACATCCTGGGCGCGATCGCGGCCGGCGCTCAAGTCACCACGGGGCGCGGCCATGGCCCGCTGAACCACGGTTATGCACCGGTGGCGCAGCGGGTGTTCACCCAGGAATAATGGTCAAATCGGCCTCCAGCGCTTATGTAGAAAGCGCTGGAAGCTATCAAACTAGGAGTTTTCGCGGGTGATGAAAGGAGGCGCAATGGAAGCCAGCATCTTTCAATCTGGCAACAGCCAGGCCGTCAGGATTCCCAGGGAATACCGTTTCGACACTGACGTGGTGGAGATCTTCACGCCCATTGGCAACAACGATCTGTGGATCGCCGCCCATGCCAGGGCGCTGGATGCCACGCTGGTGATGAACAATCTGCGCGAATTCGAGCGCGTGGCGGGTCTGACGCTGGAGAACTGGGTGTGAAAGCCCGTGGCGTGGTGTTCAGCATCAAAGTAGGTCTGCTTGGCCACTCGGCAGTCAAGCGGACTTGCTTGTGGCAAACCGCTTACTTTGTGTACTAAGCTTCATCAAGGAGTAGTGGCATGACGCTTGAATGGAAATGCACCGATGAGTCTGTCGATTGGGACGAACTTTCTGCCTTGTACAGAGCAGCACCGCTAGGCGACAAGAAACCGATGCACTTGCAGAAGGTTTTCTCCAACAGCCTGTTCAAGTGCTTTGTCTACGAAGACTCTGTGTTGGTGGCCGCAGGCAGGGCTCTCGCTGATGGGGCAGATTGCTCGTACATCTGTGATGTTGCTGTCATGCCAAACCATCAAGGCAGCGGGCTTGGCAAGCAAGTTGTCGCACATTTGGTCGAAGCTTCACGCGGCCACAAGAAAATCATCTTGTATGCCGTGCCAGGCAAAGAGACGTTCTATCGAAAGTTTGGCTTCTTACGGATGAAAACGGCAATGGCCCTATTCGAGAACCAGCAGCAACAGGTAGAGCGAGGCTATCTCAGTGAAGCCTAGCCCTTTTACTCACAGCCGAAAAACATGATCTCCGCACAAGTACAAGAGTCTGCCAATCGAAGCGTGCTGTGCTGGCTGGCGACGGTCGATGCCGATGGGCAGCCGAATGTATCTCCCAAGGAAATTTTCTCGGTATTCGATGAAGAGCATCTGGTTATCGCGAATATCGCGTCGCCAGCAAGCGTGCGAAATATCGAGATGAATGGGCGCGTATGCGTAAGCTTCGTGGATATCTTCGTCCAGAAGGGCTTCAAGATTCTCGGGAATGCTCGAAACGTCACGAGGGAAGATTCCGAGTATGGTCGGTGGGTGGCTCCACTGGAGAAGAAAGCTGGCCCACGGTTTCCGATTCGAAGCGTTCTGGTTGTACAGGCTGTCGCTGTGGAGCCGATCATTGCGCCCAGTTATCGGCTGTACCCCCATGAGACGACTGAACAGTCACAAGTTCAGTCGGCGTTGCGGACATATGGTGTCCAGCCTGCCGCTGACGATGCCTAACTTTTTGCTCCAACGGACTCTGCGGCCAAGCGGACTTGCCTTCGGCAAGCTGCCTATTTGCCGGACGCGCCTCACCACCCCCAGGTAAGCCGCTTGGCCACCCAGCCGCGCTGGCCGCTTTCGCGCCGTACTTGCGCCCAGTCGTCCTGCTTGCCCAGCGTGCGCACCACCTCGTGCAGATCCAGCTTGCCCACCACCTTGTGCCCCTGGCCGGGGCCGGCGCGCAGGTTGGCGATGCGGGCGGTGACGACGCGGTGTGGCGTCTTGCCCGTGAGGGGGGAGAACACCCAGCCCAGCGATTCCTCGAAATCGCGCACCTTGAGCCACTGGCCTTGGCGCTGCTCGATTTGCAGCGGGTAGCCCTTGCTCAGTTCCCACGCCACTTCCGAGCGCGTGTTGGGCTGCTTGCGCACGTTGACCGTGTTGCCTGTGATGCTGACGAAATCGGCGGCCTGTGCGGCGGCGGGCAGCATCACGGCGGCGCACGCAAGCGTGCGGAGGATGCGGGGCAGGGTGATGGACACGGGGCGGCTTCTCCTTTCATACAAAACGTTGCCGAAAGTAAGGGAGAGAACCCGGTGCCCGCAAAGTTCCGGCGCAATGATTGCCAGAGCTACTCTTTTAGGAGCTGCTGGCGCTTGTCATTTAATGGTTTCAAATAAAAACACATTGAAAGTGTTTTATATCAAGCGCTACCAGCTATCAATTATGAAGCGGCGCGGGGCCGTGTGAGGTACGCCAGCGCAAAGCACACCGCCAGCGTGGGCAGCGACGCGCCCGCCCCCGGCAGCAAGCGCGGCAGCAGGTGGTAGCAGGCGATGCCGCCGATCCAGATCGCCACCGGCACCGCATGCACGCCGCCCGCGCCGCGCAGCAGCGCCTGTGTGGGCGCGCCAAAGGCCAGCCGCCCCAGGATCACGCCGAACAGCGGCACGAAGACGGAACTGAGCAGCAGCAGGAACGGCTCCAGGCTGTGCATGGGCAGCACCAGCGCCAGGGCCGTGCAGACGGCGGCCATCGCCAGGCCCCAGCGGCGCACGCCCCAGCGCGGCAGCAGGCTGTGGGCCGACACGGCGCCCGAATACGCGTCGCCATAGGCGTTGTCCACCTCGTCGATGAGGATCAGCGACAGCGCGATCAGCCCGCCCTGGGCCAGCAGCAGCGCCTGCACCA
>DAIQRN010000407.1:0-3125 GCA_036786185.1 Acidovorax sp.
CGTGGTCCATTCCCGTGTACTGCTCGTTCCGCCGCCAGATGCTGTTCCCGGCCACCCACGCTTGCTACGGTGGTGACCTGGGCCTGGGCGTCAACCCCAAGCTGCTGGCGCGCATCAAGGCGTCGGATCTGGTGCTGGTGGTGGGCGGGCGCTTGTCGGAGGTGCCATCACAGGGCTACGAGCTGTTCAACATCCCCACGCCTGCGCAGCCCCTGGTGCATGTGCATGCCGATGCGGATGAACTGGGCAAGCTGTATCGCCCCACACTGTCCATCCACGCCACGCCACAGGCGTTTGCTGCAGCGCTCAATACGGTGCGCCCCACGACCGCTGTACCCTGGAAGGCGCACACCGAGGCAGCGCATGCCGAGTACCTGGCCTGGAGTGACCCGGCGCCCATCCGCATCCCCGGTGATCTGCAAATGGGTCAGGTGATGCAGCACCTCAAGGAAGTGATGCCCGCCGACACCATTTTCTGCAACGGCGCTGGCAACTTTGCCACCTGGATTCACCGCTTCTGGCCTTTCACCCACTACGCGAGCCAGCTGGCACCCACCAGTGGGTCGATGGGCTACGGCCTGCCTGCGGGCGTGGGTGGCAAGCGCCTGTGGCCCCAGCGCGAAGTGATGGTCTTTGCGGGCGACGGCGACTTCCTCATGCACGGCCAGGAGTTTGCGACCGCCGTGCAGTACGGCTTGCCCATCATCGTGGTGATCCTGGACAACGCCATGTACGGCACCATCCGCATGCACCAGGAGCGCGAGTACCCCGGCCGCATCAGCGCCACGCAGCTCAAGAACCCCGACTTCAAGGCCTACGCCCAGGCCTTTGGCGGCCATGGCGAACGGGTGGAGCGCACGGAGGACTTTGCCGCGGCCCTTGCCCGCGCCCGCGCCAGCGGCTTGCCCAGCGTGCTGCACTGCCTGATCGACCCTGAGGCGATCACGCCCACGGGAACCCTGCAGGGCATTCGCAGCGCGGCTCTCGCAAAGAAGTAAATGTATTCATAGAAGAATGAAATCTGATGTTTGATAAACTTCTATGAATATTGAATTACTTTTTGATTTCGGTTGAGTGGTTGTTTTGGTTGGAAGTATTCATAGATTTACTTTAAAAGTCGATTTAACTACTATCTATGAATGCCAAAGCAAAATATCAGCCCCGCCGAGCATCCCCAGGCCATCCTCCAGCAGATTGAACGGCTAGGCCAGCACATTGCCATCGCCCGCAAGCGGCGGGGCGAGACGCAGGCCCAATGGGCACGTCGGCTGGGCGTGTCGCAACCCACCATGGCGCGCATCGAGCGGGGCGACCCGTCCGTGGCCATGGCCAGTTATGTGATGTGCATGTGGCTGGTGAATCCGGCGATGGCGGTGGCCGATGTGATTGCACCGCAGAACGACCATGCGGCGCTGGAGCGGGAGGTCACGCGTGTTCGGGGCTCGCGCAAAACGGTCAAGGACGCACTGCATCCCGACCCAAGCACAGCGACGCCGGTGCCGTCGCCGTCGCGTTCTCGCCCTGCTGCGGCAGCCGGGCTGGCGGCACTGATCCAACCTCGCTCTGCGAAGGCCCAGCGATGAAGCGGGGCATGGGGGTCAATGCCCGCAGCTACGTGCCGCAAGACCAGCTCTACCTGTGGGCGCTGGTGAATCCCGCGCAGCCCACCCTGGTGGGCGAGTTGCGCCTGTCCCAGCTCGTCGCAGATTGCGCCACCTTTCGCTACGGCGAAGGCTGGTGGCACTTTCCGTTGAGCGAAGACTTGCCACTGTTAGCGGGGCAGGAGTTCACTGCAGGCGAGCGCAGCAGCGCCCCCGGTGCCATTGACGATGCACGGCCCGACCGCTGGGGCGAGCGCATCATCCGCCATGTGGACCGGCCTGCACGCTTGTCGATTTTGGAGATGCTGCTGTTTGCGGGCGATGACCGGTTTGGTGCGCTGGGCGTATCGGTGTCTGCAGACCGCTATGTGCCGCGTGCTTTGGGCCCATACCCCCAGGTACGGGACTTGGCACAGCTCAGCGCTGCCATGGAAGACCTGCAAACCCAGGCCCCGGTCACGGCTGAGATGCAGCGCCTGATCCAGCCCGGTGTGACGCTGGGCGGCGCACGCCCCAAGGCGCTGCTGCAAACCGATGCGGGGCCTTGCGTCATCAAGTTCAGTGAGCTGGACGATGCGGTGGACACGCCGCTGGTCGAACACGCCACCATGACCCTGGCTGCGCAGGCCGGTATCCGCGTGGCTGCCACAGGTGTGTTGCATGTGCCTGCTCGGCACGGCAAGGCGCGCCATGCGTTGACCATTGAGCGCTTTGACCGTGTGGGTGGCTACCGCCTGCATTGCCTGTCGGCCCGCACAGCGCTGCGCGCGGCGCGGTCGCCCGAGAGCTACAGCGCGCTGGCCACGGTGCTGCTGCGCTTGGCCCACCCCGACACGCAAGTTGCGCAGCGCGAAGAGCTGTTCAAGCGTATGGTGTTCAACATTCTCATGGACAACACCGACGATCATGAGCGCAACCACAGCCTGCGCCTGGGGCTGGATGGCTACTACGAACTGACCCCCGCCTACGACGTGGTGCCCACACTGCAAAACCTGGGCTACCAGGCGATGGCCGTGGGCTTGGCGGGGGCGGAGTCCAGTCTGGAGAATGCGCTGACGGAGCTGCGGGAATTCGGCATCCAGCGCGCTCGGGCCGTGGAGCTGATTCAGCAGGTCGCTCGAGTGGTGCACGGTTGGCAAGTCCATTTTGTGCAACAGGGGGTATGTCGTGCTGATATGGAACTGCTGCAGGCCAGCATCGACCGCGATGCACTGAGGGTGCAGAGGGTGGCTTTTCTCTAACGTGGGGCCCGTGTGGTGTGTGGCAGCAGGCTGTCAACGCGCCGCGCACAATATCGGCTGTGACTGTTCCTGACCCTGAAACCGCCCTCGATAACCAGGCCGCCACGGTACAGCCTTGTGCCAAGCAGCGACGCATTGCGCATTTGGACATGGATGCGTTCTACGCTTCTGTGGAGCTGCTGCGCTACCCCCAGCTCAAGGGCTTGCCAGTGGTGATTGGTGGTGGCAGGCGCAAGGTGGACGATGCCTTGTTGCAGCACCCCGATGGCTCAGGGCCGCGGGA
>DAIQRN010000408.1:0-3121 GCA_036786185.1 Acidovorax sp.
AAAATCGGCGACTGATGTTCTGCCTCATACACGACGGCGCCAGTTATCAGGAAGTGTCCTGCGACACCCCTGATAGCTGGGTCGTTATGACCCATGTAGAGCTTGCTCAGCATAGCCCGTTCTACATGGATATCGAATCAGCGGTGGCTATAGGAGGTGCCCTGTTGATGGTCATGGCCGTGGCATTTGTGCTGCGCCAGATCACAAACTACCTCCGTTCGAAAGATGAAGATGAATAAGACCCTCAACGCTGTGAAGCGCCGTTTTGCCTCCGCACAAGGCGCTGTATCTGACGTGGCCGTGAAGGCTGCGAAGGGTGCGGCAATCGGTGCCGTGGCTGTTGTTGGTGGCGCGGCGAACGCGGCCACTACGACGATTGACACCACAGAGATCGTGGCAACCATTAGCGCCGGCGTGACTGCCATCAGCGCCATTGGCGTGGCCGTGATTTCGCTCGTGGTTGTCATCAAGCTGTACAAGTGGGTTCAGCGCGTCCTGTAAAGCACGCGCTTTTTTAGGGGCGCGTCTCGCAAGGGGTGCGCCCCTTTTTTCTTGGGGGCTGCAATGGGTTTCTGGGTACTTCTCGCGCTCGTTCTCGCGGGGCTAATCATCTTCTGGCCATGACAAAGCAAACCCGCGTTTTCGCGTTCGTACTGGCTTGGGTCGCTGGCTTCTTCTCTGCCTCATCGCACTCTGCGACCACTGAATACCAGGCCTATTTCGGCATTGACATGGCGGTGTCTGCTTGGTCGAAGACCGCCGACGATGCTGCTTCCAGCCTAGCTGGCGCTTTGGCTGGTCTCGATTGGGGGATGACCAATTGCAATGTTGCGGGTGTTCCGCAGTCGCGCCCAGCTCGCCATAACTTCCGTTACGAAAAGCCCAGCATCAAGGCCGACACCTGGGCTTGTCTCTCTGGCGGCGCTGGTTTCACAGCAGGTGCTGCTGTCACGATAGATTTCAAGGTGCGCACTCGCGAGGTCGTTACACAGTGCGAAGGCGGCCGTGAACGTGATGCCTCCGGCCAGTGTGTCTGCAAAGCCGGAACCAAAGAACCACCTGGCGGCGTCGGCGCTTGCATCCCGGATAGCGTCTGCTCGGAGATGACTGGTAAGTTTGTCGGGTCTGGCGTCCAACTCGATTACGGCCAGCGCTCAGTCGATAGGCTTGGGCGTATGGTTGGTAGCTCCACTTCGGGCTGCCATGCATCTTCCGGCTGTGTCATTCAGGGCACTATTGCGGGTTGTTGGGGGTCAAGCACTCAGGGCGGTTCTGGTTGCCTCATCAACACGCCTACGTACACGGGCGGCAAGTGTTCTGACACGGGTAATGACCCTTCTGAATGTCCTTCTGGTAGCAAGCCCAGCGAGTACGCAGCTGGTGTGTGCATTCCAGAGGAAAACAAGTGCCCAAGCGGCAGCTCTCCCAGTAAGTACGCCGCTGGCGTGTGCATCCCGGACGAAAACCCATGCCCTGCAGGCCAGGCTCCAAGTAAATACGCTGCGGGCGTTTGCGTACCTGAGGATGACCCAAACGCAGATGGCAAGGGGGAGGAGGGTAAGCCTACCAACTGCCCACCCGGTCGTGTTGCTAGCCGCTATGCAGTCGGTGTCTGCATCCCTGCTGATACCACTGTAGGCAATGGCGGTGGACCAGGCGGCGGTACTGTGTGCAAGGACGGTAAATGCACCACAACCAACCCCGACGGCTCCACCGAAGAAGAAAGCGAGGGCGATTTTTGCAAAAAGAACCCTGAAACGCCCATGTGCAAAAAGGGCAACTTTGGCGGCTCCTGCGGCTCGTGGACGTGTGAGGGTGACGCAATTCAGTGCGCCATGGCCAAGGAGCAGCACAAGACCAACTGCAAATTATTCGATGAGAAGAACGGCCACAAGCTCACCCAAGCAGCGCTTGACGGTACCGACGAGCAGAGCGCCGACAAGCTCAAGGCCAAGGCCGAGCAAATCACCGTAGACAAAACTTTCAACCAGACCGGGTTTGGTTGGGGCACTTCCTGCCCCCTCGATCCCGAGATCCCGCTGGGCTTTGTCGATCGCTCTTTCACCATCCCATTCAGCCGCATCTGTGGCCCCCTGGAGGCTCTCAGCCTGGCCGGGGTAGGCATCACCCTGCTGGGCTGCCTGGTGTGGGTCATTGGCGGCAAAAAAGCATAAGGAGGCCACCCCATGCCATGGATCATTTCAGTGCTGCTCGGCGGCCTCATTCAGATAGTCGGCAGCCTGGTGGGGCGCGTCATCGTGGCCTTGGGCTTCGGCTTTGTTGAATACGTCGGAGTCTCTGCGCTCATCGACCAGATCAAAGTCGACGCGCAGGGCTACATCAACACCGTAGGCGCCTCCGGCCTGGCCGCCTGGGCGGGCTTCTTTCGCATCGATGTCCATCTGTCCATCATCATCAGCGCCGTGGGCGTCAAGGTACTTTTGAGCGCCCTCACCGGCGACAAAGTGCGTCGCCTGGTGCAGAGGTAAATCATGCCTATCAACTTCGTTACTGGCCTGCCACGCCAGGGTAAAACGCTGTTCACCTTCATTCAGGTTCAGGAGCGCGCAAAGAAAGAAGGCCGCCCCGTCTTCTATTGCAATATCCCCGAGGTCACGCTCGAAGGCTGGACAGAAATCGACCACCCCGACAAGTGGATGGAGTGCCCAAACGACTCCATCATCGTCGTGGACGAGCTGCAAGACTTCTGGGGCATGGCTCCGCCTGGTGCAAAGGTCTCGCTCCCCATCTTGGAGCTATCCAAGCATGGCAAACGCGGGATCGACTTCTACTTCATCACCCAAGACCCCACGCTGGTGCACGCCACACCGCGCAAGCTGTGCGAAGTGCATTGGCACGTCGTGCGCGCCTTCGGCTCAGAAAACGCCGTCGCCCACAAATTCAACCGGATGCAGACCGACCCCGAGCGCGTCAAAAGCAAATCCGAGAAGTACCCTTGGCGCTACCCCAAGGAAGCCTTCGGCAAGAAGGACAAGGCGGGCAACTGGATCACCAAGCCTTGGTACAAGAGCGCAGACGTCCACAACATCAAGCGCCAGATCCCGCTCAAGGTCTGGGCCATCCCTGGCGGCATCGTCGCCGCTGGCCTTGCTATCTGGCT
>DAIQRN010000409.1:0-1351 GCA_036786185.1 Acidovorax sp.
AGAACACCACCGAAAGTTAGCAATGACAGAGAAATCCAATGAAGTGGTGCTGAAGGTCGCCGGTATCTCCAAGCGCTTTGGCGGCCTGCAGGCCCTGTCCGACGTGGGCATCACCATAGAGCGCGGCCAGGTCTATGGCCTGATCGGCCCCAACGGCGCGGGCAAGACCACGTTCTTCAATGTGATCACTGGCCTGTACACCCCCGACAGCGGCAGCTTCGAGCTGGCCGGCAAGCCCTACGAGCCCACGGCCGTGCACGAAGTGGCCAAGGCGGGCATTGCCCGCACCTTCCAGAACATTCGCCTGTTTGCCGAAATGACGGCGCTGGAGAACGTGATGGTGGGCCGCCACATCCGCACCAAGTCCGGCCTGTTCGGCGCGGTGTTCCGCACCAAGGGCTTCAAGGACGAAGAAGCCGCTATCGCCAAGCGCGCGCAAGAGCTGCTGGACTACGTGGGCATCGGCCGCTTCGCCGACTACAAGGCGCGCACGCTGAGCTACGGCGACCAGCGCCGCCTGGAGATCGCCCGGGCGCTGGCCACCGACCCGCAGCTGATCGCGCTGGATGAGCCCGCCGCCGGCATGAACGCCACCGAAAAGGTGCAGCTGCGCGAGCTGATCGACCGCATCCGCAACGACAACCGCACCATCTTGCTCATCGAGCACGACGTGAAGCTGGTGATGGGCCTGTGCGACCGCGTGACCGTGCTCGATTACGGCAAGCAGATCGCTGAAGGCAACCCTGCCGAAGTGCAGAAGAACGAAAAAGTGATCGAGGCCTATCTGGGCACCGGCGGGCACTGAAGGACAGAACAAATGGCCGAAAAATCCAACAAAGTTTTATTGCAGGTCAAGGGCCTGAAGGTGGCCTACGGCGGCATCCAGGCCGTCAAGGGCGTGGACTTCGAGGTGCGCGAAGGCGAGCTGGTCTCGCTGATCGGCTCCAACGGCGCTGGCAAGACCACCACCATGAAGGCCATTACCGGCACGCTGGGCATGAACGATGGCGACATCGAATACCTGGGCAAGAGCATCAAGGGCAAGGGCGCCTGGGACCTGGTCCGGGAAGGCCTCGTGATGGTGCCGGAAGGCCGTGGCGTGTTCGCGCGCATGACCATCACCGAGAACCTGCAGATGGGTGCCTACACGCGCAGGGACAAGGCCGGCATCCTGGCCGACATCGAGAAGATGTTCACCATCTTCCCGCGTCTGCGCGAACGCAAGGACCAGCTGGCCGGCACCATGTCGGGTGGCGAACAGCAGATGCTGGCCATGGGTCGCGCGCTGATGAGCCAACCCAAGGTGCTGCTGCTGGACGAGCCCTCCATGGGCCTGTCGCCCATCATGGTG
>DAIQRN010000409.1:1364-3118 GCA_036786185.1 Acidovorax sp.
CGACGTGTACGCCCTGGGCGTGACCATCGTGCTGGTCGAGCAGAACGCCAGCCGCGCGCTGGCCATTGCCGACCGCGGTTACGTGATGGAGTCGGGCCTGATCACCATGACCGGCCCCGGCCAGGAGCTGCTGAGCGACCCCAAGGTGCGCGCGGCCTACCTGGGCGAGTAAGCCCTGGCGGTTGTCATGCAAAGCACCGCTGCGGCGGTGCTTTGTTTTTGATAGCTGTCAGCGCTTGCTGTATAAGCGCCAGGACCTGATTTGGCTTGAAAATACCGAGGCACCATGCACACCCTGCAATCCCTGCCCATCTCCCTGCAAACGGTGCTGCTGCTGGTGGCCAGCAATGTCTTCATGACCTTTGCCTGGTACGGCCACCTCAAGAACCTGGCGACCTCGCCCTGGTATGTGGCGGCGCTGGTGAGCTGGGGCATTGCGCTGTTCGAGTACCTGCTGCAGGTGCCCGCCAACCGCATCGGCTTCACGCAGTTCAACGTGGGGCAGCTCAAGATCATGCAAGAGGTGATTACGCTGGCGGTGTTCGTGCCGTTTGCCGTGTTCTATATGGGCCAGCCGCTCAAGTGGGACTACCTCTGGGCGGGCCTGTGCCTGGTGGGGGCGGTGTATTTCATTTTTCGCAGCGCATAGAAAGCCCGGGCCGCCCCAGGGCGGGCGGTTAAACTCCGTGCCATCCAGCGCCATGCCGTGGTCATGGCGTCCTTCCCTCTGTCAGCCCCCCGATTCCCCAGGAGCTCCCTATGCTGTTTGGCAAGCTGTTGCCGCGCGAAGGCAATTTTTTCGAGATGTTCAACCAGCATGCAGACCGGATCGTGGAAGCGGCTCGCGCCTTTTCGCAATTGGTGGCCAACTACAACGACCCGCACCTGCGCGACAAGTACAACCAGGACGTGGACAACGCCGAGCGCGCCGCCGACCGTGTGACGCACGAGGTCAACCGCACCATCCACAAAACCTTCATCACCCCCATCGACCGTGAGCAGATCCACACGCTGATCAACACCATGGACGACGTGGCCGACCTGATTCAGGATTCGGCCGAGACCATGGCGCTGTACGACGTGCGCCACATGACCGAGGAAATCAGCCGCCTGACCGAGCTGAGCCTCAAATGCTGCGAGCGCCTGCGCGATGCCGTGAAGCTGCTGGACAAGATCGCCGACCCTGC
Source organism: Acidovorax sp. (assembly GCA_036786185.1). Taxonomy (GTDB): domain Bacteria; phylum Pseudomonadota; class Gammaproteobacteria; order Burkholderiales; family Burkholderiaceae_C; genus Acidovorax. Next base: position 2,552 of record DAIQRN010000409.1, read on the forward strand.
CGTGGCCGACGCCGCGCTCAAGACCTGCGAGGAGATCGACCGCCTCGAATCCGACGCCGACCGCGTGATGCGCAGCGCCATGAGCAAGCTGTTCCGCGAGGAGCCCGATGTGCGCGAGGTGATCAAGCTCAAGGCCATCTACGAGCTGCTCGAGACCATCACCGACAAGTGCGAGGATGTGGCCAACTGCATCGAGGGCATCATCCTCGAAAACTCCTGAGCCTGGGCTGACCAGTATGGATACCGTACAAACGGCCCTGTGGGTGGTGGTTCTGCTGGTGGCGCTGGCGATCCTGTTCGACTTCATGAACGGGTTCCACGACGCTGCCAATTCGATTGCCACGGTGGTCTCCACCGGCGTGCTCAAGCCCGCGCAGGCGGTGCTTTTCGCGGCCTTTTTCAACTTCATCGCCATCTTCGTGTTCCACCTCTCGGTGGCCGCCACCGTGGGCAAGGGCATCGTCGAGCCCGGCGTGGTTGATACCCACGTCGTCTTCGGTGCGCTCGTGGGCGCCATCACCTGGAACGTGATCACCTGGTACTACGGCATCCCCAGCAGCTCCTCGC
>DAIQRN010000410.1:0-3114 GCA_036786185.1 Acidovorax sp.
GTGGAGTCTGAACGGCTGTAGCGCGTAGCCTCTGAAAATTTTGGTTCAAATCCGGCTCTGGTGCTTATCTGGCATGCGCTAGCAGCTATCTTTTTTGATAAATCAGGCGCCGCCTACCAAGGGGGCTCCGTCGCCGGGTGCAAACACCACGCCGGGCGTGCCATCCACCCAGGCGGGTAGCTTGTGCATCACGCTGGCCAAAAGCTCGCTGGCCTGCCACCTTGCCAGCCAGACCTGCAGGTGCGGCCAAGCCTGCGCGCCCCACCAATCCGCATCAATGCCCGCGAACTGGCGCACGAAAGGCGCGATCGCCATGTCGGCCAGGGCGGCGTGGTGGCCGAACAGGTGGGGCTGGGCAGCCAGTCGCTGCTCCAGCGTGTCCAGCCAGGCCACGGCCTTGGCGCGTTCTGCGCCGGGGTCGGCCTCGGGGTAGCGGCTGGGGTATTTGCAGCGGTCCAGCGCCTGCTTGAACGGGCCGTCGCACTCGGCGATCAGCGCCAGCATGCTCTGCACGTCGCCTTGGCTGGGCGTGAGCCAGCCTTCGGGATCGTGCCGCGCCAGTGTCCACAGCATGATGTCCAGACTGTGCTCCAGCACCCGTCCATCGGGCAGCACCAGCACGGGCACCGTGCCCTTGGGCGATGCCTGCAGCAGCCCCTGGGGCTTGTTGCGCAGCACCACTTCGCGGTGTTCGCAGGTGTGGCCGCTGACCGCCAGGGCCAGCCGGGCGCGCATGGCATAGGGGCAGCGGCGAAAGGAGTAGAGGACGGGCAGGGGGCTCATGGCGTGCTGAGTGCTTATGGCTTGCGTGGTGCGCCGGGTTGGGGCGTGCCGATGTGTTCTTGCCCGCGCCGGGTGGCCAACTGCATCTGCCGCTCGCGCTCGGCCAGGGCGCGCTCTTGCGCGGGCGTGCGGGTGCCGTGGCAGTAGGGGCAGCTCACGCCCGCCACGTAGTGGGGCGACTGCAGTTCGGCCGCGCCCAGCGGCATGCGGCAGGACCGGCACAGCTGGTGGTGGCCGGGCGCCAGGCCGTGGCCCACGGATACACGCTCGTCAAAAACAAAGCAGTCGCCCTGCCAGCGGCTGGCGTCTTCGGGCACCGTTTCCAGGTACTTGAGGATGCCGCCTTCGAGGTGGAAGACCTCCTCGAATCCCTGTGATTTGAGGTACGCCGTGGACTTTTCGCAGCGGATGCCGCCGGTGCAGAACATGGCCACGCGGGGCTTGCCCGCCAGCACGCCGCCGGGCTGCGACTGCTGTGCCACCCAGGCCGGAAACTCGGCAAAGCTCTGGGTGTGCGGGTTGATGGCGCGCTCGAACGTGCCGATGCCCACCTCGTAGTCGTTGCGCGTGTCCACCACCACCACGGCGGGGTCATCAATGAGCGCGTTCCAGTCTTCGGGCTTGACGTAGGTGCCTGCGTTGCGCGCGGGGTTCAGGCCTGGCACACCCAGCGTGACGATCTCGCGCTTGAGGCGCACGCGCATGCGGTAGAAGGGCATGCGCGCGGCCTGCGCCTCCTTGTGCTGCAGGGCGGCAAAGCGCGTATCGCTGCGCAGCCAGGCCAGCACGGCCTGCACGCCCGGTGGTTCGCCCGCGATGGTGCCGTTGATGCCCTCGGGCGCCAGCAGCAGCATGCCGCGCACGCCGTTCGCATCGCACAGGGATTGCAGGGGCCCCTGCAGGGCGGCACAGTCCGGCAGATCGACAAACTGGTAGAGGGCGGCGGTGAGATAGCGGGGTGTGACCGAGTCCACAAAAATAGCGCGCGGGATGGAACAGGGACTGATGATAGCGGTCACTTTTCGTTACGATGCGGGGCCGCACATTGCGGGAGGCAAGGGATTTTTATGGACAAGGAATCCACGGTCAGCCTGTTTCGCCGGTTGGAGCAGCTCAACGGCATTGGCGCGGCGCTCTCGCGCGAGCGCGATATCGACCGGCTGCTGGAGAACATCCTGGAGGCCGCCAAGGCCATCACCGGCGCGGACGGCGGCACGCTCTACAGCGTGACGGAAGACCAGTCGGCGCTCAAGTTCGAGATCCTGCGCACGGATTCGCTGGGCATTCGCCTGGGGGGCACCACGGGCAAGCCCGTTGATTTTCCGCAGCTGCCCCTGCGCCACCCCGATGGCTCGCCCAACGATTCGCTGGTGGCCGCGCACGCCGCCATCCATGACCGCACGGTGAACATTGCCGACGTGTACAGCGCCGAGGGCTTTGACTTTTCGGGCACGCGCGCCTTTGATGAGCGCACGGGCTACCACTCGCGGTCCTTCCTGACCGTGCCGATGACGAACCACGACCATGAGCTCATCGGCGTGCTGCAGCTCATCAACCCGCACGACCCGGAGACTGGCGAGGTCACCACGTTCTCGGAGGCCGACCAGAGCCTGGCCGAGTCGCTGGCGTCGCAGGCGGCGATCGCGCTGACCAACCGGCTGCTCATCACGCAGCTCGAGCGCCTGTTTGAGTCGTTCGTGAACCTCATCAACCTGGCCATCGACGAAAAATCGCCCTACACCGGAGGCCACTGCCAGCGCGTGCCCGCGCTCACCATGATGCTGGCCGAGGCGGTGAACGCCACGCAGCACGGGCCGCTGGCGGGTTTTTGCATGACGGACCGGGACCGGTACGAGCTGAAGATGGCGGGCCTGCTGCACGACTGCGGCAAGATCACCACGCCGGTGCACGTGGTGGACAAGGCCACCAAGCTGCAGACCCTGTACGACCGCATCGGCCTGGTGGACACGCGTTTCGAGGTCTTGAAGCGCGATGCCGAGCTGGCCGCGCTGCGCCGCCAACTGGCCCTGCGCCCCGTGGTGGACGCGCGCGCCGAAGGGCAGGCCCTGCAGGCCCTGCAGCACGAGATCCACGCGCTGGAGGAGGAGCGCGACTTTCTGCGCCGCTGCAACACCGGCTCCGAATCCATGCGCGCCGAAGACCAGCAGCGCGTGCGCGACATCGCCGCCATGCGCTACTGGCGCAACCCGCAGGGCGTGCAGACCAGCTTTCTCACCGCCGAGGAGGTGGAGAACCTCACCATCCGATCCGGCACCCTGAACCAGGCCGAGCGCGACACCATCAACTACCACATCGTCGCCACCATCAAGA
>DAIQRN010000030.1:0-12525 GCA_036786185.1 Acidovorax sp.
GCACCCCCTTCCTCGCGCCCAATCACGCACTGCAGGAACTGCTCGGCCGTCACGTGCTGGAGCATTTCGTCCACCAGCGCGCGCAGCGCGGCGCCGTTCCTCTTTTGGCTGATCACCATGGCCATCAGCTGCGCGCTGGAGAGAAAGCCCGCCTCCACAGCCAGGCGCACGCCGCGCTTGACCGAGGCGCGGTTGTGCGCGTGCTGCTCTGCGCTGATGCTGGCGTCGGGCGCATAGGCCTCAAACAGCACGAACACCACGCAGGCAGCGGGCGCCATGTAGTACTCCTGGTCTTGCTCGCTCCAGACCACCTCGCCGGGTTTGAATGCACTCATGGCGCCACCCCCCACTGCAGGCACATCTGCTTGTTGGCCGCCACCAGCCGCTCGGCGGTGTGCGGCAGATAGCGCAGGCGAATGAACTGCACCGGGTCGATCAGGCCCACCTGCACCATGCGGCGCACGCAGCGGCCCACGCTGCCCGCGCTGCGCCCCAGGCGCTGGCCCGCCTGGGCGTAGGTCAGGCCGTCAAACACCAGGGAGCGAATGGCGCGCCAGTGCGGGCGGCGGGTGAACCAGTACTTCTCGGCCTGGGTCTCGGCCTTGCGGTGCTGGCCGCTCCAGTGCTGCCACAGCACGTCGTCGCATTCGGCCTGGTAGGCCATGACGGTCTCGCGCAGCTCGGGCTTGACCTTGTTGGGGCTGATGGTCATCAGCCAGCCGGCCAGCTTGCGCAGGGGCAGGCAGGTGACGGCGCGGCGCTGGGGATCGCCGGGGAGCTGCGTGGTGATTTCCACCACGCAGGTCTGGAACCGGCCTTCGGTCAATTTGGCGTGCTGGCTCTTCCAGTCCAGGCCCATCGCGGTGACGATGGGGCGCATGGGCGCAAAGGGCTCGCCCTCGCGCTCGACCACCAGCAGGCGGTCGGCGCGAAAGGGCACGGTGGTGATTCGGGTATCGGCCAGGGTGAGTTGCATGTGAAATCTCCTCTTGCGTTTATGTGAAACACTGTGAAAATAAACACTAGTCCTTGACGGGCAGGCCCAGCTTCAGGCGCACCTCGCGGCCCTCGCCGTAGTTGCCCTGGCGCAGGCCGCGCACCACGTCGCTGACGGTGCGGTACTGAAAGCCGTTCTCGCGGGCAAAGTCCTTCAGGATCTTGCCCTGGCGGCGCAGGCGGTGCTTGATCTGGTTGGGGGTGAGTTGAGCGGTTTCGGGCGTTGCTTGCCCTACAACGAAGCCCAGCGGCCCTGCCGCGCAGGTGATGTGGTCCAGGGTGGCGGGGGGCGGGTTCATGCCAGCGCCCTCCGGGGGTCGGTGACAATCTCGCCCGCCTTGATGCCCAGGGCCACGGCGATCTGGTGGGTTTGACCACGCGTGGGGCGGCGGCGGTTGGCCAACACCTCGAAAACGAGGTTGGGCGAGAAGCCGTTGGAGACCGCCCATTGGGTGACGGAGACGCCTTTGCGCTGCAGTTCAGCGCGAGCTTGTTCGGGGGTTCTGAGCATGGGGGTGGCTCCTTTGCGTGTGTTGATTTACAGGCGGTTTGTGTTTGTTGTTGGGTGAATTGTGGTGCGGATTTCTGCACCTGTCAATAACTTTGGTGCGGGAATTTGCATGATTGGGAATCGTCTTCGGGAAGAGCGAGAACGCCTCGGCCTCACGCAGCCCGTGTTCGCTGAGTTGGCGGGGGCAAAAAAGCGCACGCTGATTGACTGGGAGAAGGACGTGTCTTCGCCCACGGCAGTGCAACTAGCGCAACTTGCAGCCGCAGGCGCAGACGTGCTCTACATCCTCACCGGCCAGCGCTCCAGAGCCCAGCCCGCCCACGACGCGGCCGAGCAGGTGCTGCTGGACAGCTACCGGCGCTGCAGTTCGCAGGCTCGCCAAAACCTCATTCAGACGGCGGCATTGCTGGCGGCGGGGCTTCCAGGGCGCGCTGGCGGCGGTGGGGAACAAGTCAACACAGCATCCGGCGCGGTGCAAATCCTGGGTTCAAAGAACCGCGTTTCCAACAAGCGAACCTGAAGGGCTGGCAGGGATGGGTGAGAAGAAAAAAGCGGGCGCGCAGGTCATTCCGTTTCCACGGGCAAAACGCCCCCAGATGGAAGTGGTGCAGATGATCAGCGGCCATGGCAATGTGGGCGTTGTGGGTGACGGCAACAACGTGCAGATCACAGTCCAGTCGCCAGACAATACTGCGCGCCCCGCGTTGGCGCCTGTGCCACCACCAGAAGATCACATCACGGATGAGCAGGCCGCAGTGCTCCGGCGCCTACATCTGGAATGGGTAGAGCTCTCCACTGCCGTCAAGACGAGGGCAAAGCCGATCACGCCGCAACAAGCCTGGGTGTCGATCAACAGCATCGGCAAATGCACCACATACAAGCATATGCGGCAGGTCAATTTCGATGCAGCCTGCAACTACATTCAGCAGCAGATGGCCATCCTGCGCAGCGGAAAGCTGGCACGCAGCCGTGACCCAAAATGGCGCAACAGTCGGATTGGCGCCATCAAGGCGCGCAGCATCAACCAGCTGGGCGATGAATTTGCGTATCGACCCTACATCACGAAGAGCTTCAACGCGCAGTCACTTACGGAGTTGGACGATGAGCAACTTGATGCGACCTATCGCTACACCCTGAAAATGAAACCCAAGATGGGGTGAGGCCGCTGGACAAGACCGCGCGCATCACCGTGAGCAAGAGGCCCGATGCGCTGGCCCTCATGCGCGCCCAGGGCCAAGCGTTGCAAGCCGAAGGCGAAAAGGAAGCCGCAGCCATGCTGGAGTCTTTCATAGGCGTGGTGGAAGGGCTGCAGGGCGCTGACGGCTCCAGCACCTTGCAGGAGGCCACCGCCGCGCTCAGCGTTAACAGCGCCCTGATGCAATCCGCGCCCGAAGGGCAGGTAGAAGCGATGCGATCCTGGCTAGGTTACGCGACCGACGCAGAGATTCTTCAAGAGATGCTTGCACTGCCGCCTGAGAAGCTTGACGCACTGCTGCGTCTGAATACGCCTCCAAGGCCTGCGCGGCGCGGCGGCGGCGCCAAGCGTAAGTAGGATCAGAACGGCGGCGGTTGATGCGAAGGGGTTTCATGCAGCCATCGTCGCGCGTGGGCACCCACGCCAATAAGTAAAACGCTTTACTCAGCACTCAGGCCCTGCCGGGCGAACACTCAAGGCTCTTTCTCAAGAGCCTTTTTTGTTGCCCGTTCAAGGAGTCTGCAATGCCTGAATCCGCGCCCCGTCCTGCCTTCCCCACGACCAAGCTTCCGCGCCTCACCAGCTGGTGGGTGATCGCTCTGGCGCTCTCCATCGCCGTGCTGCTGCTGGCACCGGCGCAACTGCCCGTCAGCCTCTACAAGCTCAACCTTATCGCCCTGGCCGCTGTGGCTGGCTACTGGATTGATCGCAGCATCTTCCCCTATGCGCGGCCCAACATCGACGCTTTGCGGCTGATTGAGCCGCTGCCTGATATCGAGGTCAGCCGCGACGAAGCGGCGCGCGGCATGATCAAAACGGATGACGGTGAAGTGCCCGCAGACCAGTTGCTGGCGCAGCTCAGTGGTTGGCCCAACTATGGCGAGCTGTATTACTTCGCGGCGACTCAAATCCGCCGCGCGCTGATCGTGTCGGCGACGATCCTGGCCGTGTCGCTGGGGGCGTGATGGGCTGGCCGCAGTGGATAGTCGTTGGCCTCACCTTTATGGGATTGGGGATTGCGTTGGCCAAGCACGGGCAGCCGCGTGAAGATCGCTACAACTTCTGGGCGCGGTTGGCTGCGGAGGCGCTGGTCTTCGGCCTGCTTTATGCCGGTGGCTTTTTTACACTCGCGCAGGCCCAGGATATTCCAGCCGCTGCACAGCAGCACAAGCGCACGCTGATTCGGGCCGCGCACAGCCAATGGGGGCTTGATGCTCCCGTGGCTGTGTTCGCCGCACAGGTGCATCAAGAAAGCGCGTGGCGTACCGATGCGCTCAGCCACGTAGGGGCGCAGGGCCTGGCCCAGTTCATGCCCGCCACGGCGCGCTGGTGGTGCGGCGCCACCGGCACCGCTGCTGCCGACTGCCAGCCCACCAACCCGACCTGGGCGATGCGCTCCCTGGTGGGCTACGACAAGTGGCTCTACGACCGCGCCCCTGCTCACTACACGCCGCGCGACCGCATGTGGGTTGCGCTGCGCAGCTACAACGGTGGGCTTGGCCATTGGCAACGCGAGGCCGCCAGTACCGGGCTGGCCCAGCCTTCGCGCACCCAGGTTGACGCGGCCTGCGGCAAAGCCCGCCGCGCGGCCGTGCATTGCAGAGAGAACCTGGGCTACCCGCACCGCATTCTGGTGGTGCTGCAGCCGCGCTACGCGGCATGGGGGCCAGGGGTATGAGCAACACCGCCACCGCATTGGTTGGGGGCCTGCTGCTCGCTGTTGCCACGGGCATCGGCGGCTATGGCTACGGCCTGGACCAGGGCAAGGCCCTGGAGAAGGGCCGCCAGGACGGCCAGGCCCTTGATGCGATCACCCAGCAGCTCACCGCACATGCCGACCTGGTCAAGCGCTCCGGCGCTGCCAACCGTGGCATGCGCGCCGCTGTGGCCCAGCTCGAAAAAGCCAACACCCATACCACCACGGAGATCGCCGATGCGCTCACCACTACTGCTCCTGAGCGCGCTGATTGCGTGTTCCCTACTGGCGTCATGCGCGGCCTCTCCGACGCCCGTGATCGCGCCGCCCAAGCCGCTGCCAGCGGAGTACACGGTGCGCTGCCCGCCGCCGCCGCCGTCCCCACGGGGCCTGCAGGTGGACCCCGTAGCCCTTGAGCTCAAGTCCATGTATGACCTGTACGGCCTGTGCGCCGGGCGCATGACGGACCTCCTGAACTGGCTGGACACGGAGGGTACCCGTTGATCGATGACATTGACCGCGCCCAGGCGCGCGAGGCCGAGATGTTGGGTGATGCGCTGCGCGACCAGGCTCGCCGCGCTGGTCTGACCGGCAAGACCGCAGCCGACTCGGCGGAGGTTTGCCAGGCGCGTGGGTGCGCCGAGGAAATACCCCATGCACGGCGCTGCGCCGTGCCGGGGGTTCAGCTATGTGTGGCGTGCCAGACGCGCCGAGAGATGAGGGAGTGGGCGCGATGACTTTGCAAATCGATTTTTGGCAGCTGCTGGGCCTGCTGCTCAGTGGCCTGGGCGCACTGTGGGGCGTGGTCAAGGTGGCTGCAACGCAGGCGCAGCGCCACCAGGATGCAGCGCACGCCCAGCTTGTGGCCAGGCTCGAATCCATTGAGCAGGCGAGCCGGGCCGAGGCTGGCAACTGGCAGCGCGTGGAGCGCGAGATCCTGCAGCTCAAGGCAGAGCTGCCGCTGAACTACGTGCGGCGCGAGGACTACGTGCAGAGCACGGCCACGATCATGGCCAAGCTGGACGCGATCTCGCTGCGCTTTGAGAACGTGCTTTTGCAGAGGGGGAAAAACCATGAATGAAGAAACTATGCGCCAACGCATTGAGCTGGCGCGAGCCCAGTCCACACGCGAACGCAGCGAGTTCATGCGCTGGGTACTGCTGCTGGCGATGAATATCAACCGCCCGACGCAATCCACGCTGCGCTTTCTGCTGGAGGTGGTGCGTGGCGAGTACTCTGACGCGACCGAGCTGCAGGTGCGCCGCGAGCTGGACTACCTGGAGAGCCGGGATTTGGTGAAGGTCTTCACCGATCCGCTGGGCCAGGTGAGCTCGGACCTGACGCGCTTCGGGATTGATATTGCCGAGTACACCGTGGCCGTGGAGCCCGGCATCGCCCGCCCACCAAAGGCGTGATCCATGGGCCGCAAGAGCAGCATTGACCGGCTAGATCCGGAGATCAAGGCATACGTCCAGGCCATGCTGGCCTCGGGCAGCATGACGCTGAACGAGCTGATCGCCGACCTGCAGGCGCGCTTTCCCGCAGCGGCGACGGCGGGCGACTTGCCCAGCCGCTCGGCCGTGGGCCGCTACGGCCAGAAGCTGGAGCGGCGCCTGTCGGCCATCCGCGCGAGCACCGAGGCGGCCAAGATGATTCAGGCCCACGCGGGCGACGACAAGGACGCCCGCAGCGAGGCCCTGACGGCCATGGTGCAGACCGAGCTTTTCGAGGCGATCCTGGCGCTGCAGGAGGCCGATGATGTCGACGAAAACGGCGATCGGGCCGACCCCGGTGATCGCGTTGCGCTGCTGTCCAAGGCTGCGAAGAACATTGCTACCTTGACCAGGTCGAGCATCAACCTCAAAGAGTTCCAGGCCAAGGTTGAAGAGGCCACGCGCAAGAAGCTGCTCGCCGAGCAGGAGGCCAATCTGCAGGAGGTTGCCAAGGCCCAGGGCATGGATGAGGCCCAGGTGGACTTCTGGCGCCGCAAGTTCCTGGGGATCGGAACATGACCGGCCTGTTTCAACTTTTGGCAGCGGTGCTCTTCTTCTTGCTGGAGCGCGGCAGGCACGTGCGCGGCTCCTGGCGCCGTAGGGAGTGGCGCAACGTGCTGGTGCAACTCTTCTGGCTCGCCGTGACCGTCGCGCTCGTCTTGAGCGGGCCGGTTCTTGCGGTGGTGCTTCTCTGGAGGTGGCTGGGATGAGCATCGTCAAGCCTCTAGCCACGACACTCCGCACGCTGGAATGGGAAGACCTCCCAGCCAGCGTGCGGTCCATTCCGGAGGGCTTCAACCCGCTGGACGATGGCGTGCTCATGAAGCACCAGCGCGAGGTGGCGGCCATTGAGTCGGCCATCATCGCCGTGCCAAAGGGCCGGCGTACCGGGATCACCTTCGGCACCATGCTGAACAAGACGCTGGTTGCCGCTGCGCGCAAGAGCGCGGGCGGTGACAACGTCTATTACATCGGTGACACGAAGGAAAAGGGCCTGGAGGCCATCGGCTACTGCGCCAAGTTCGCCCGCGTGATCGCCCAAGCCCAAGGCCAGGGCGTGTCGGGTGTGGAAGAGTTCCTGTTTGAAGACCAGGACGACACAGGCCGGACCAAGCACATCACGGCCTATCGCATTCGCTTCGCCTCGGGCTTTCAGGTGTGTGCGCTGTCGAGCCGCCCGGCCAATATCCGGGGCCTGCAGGGCCATGTTGTGATCGACGAGGCCGCGTTTCACCCGGATGTGCAGGGCGTGCTCGATGCCGCGACCGCTCTGCTGATCTGGGGCGGTCAGATCACGGTGATCAGCTCGCACAACGGGAAGAAGAACCCGTTCGCGCAGTTCTGCCGCGATATCGAGGCCGGGCGCTATGGCAACGACGCCACCGTGGTGACCGTCACGTTCGACGATGCCGTGGCCAACGGCCTATACGAGCGGGTTTGCGTCATGAAAGGCACCCCGGCGACGCTGGCTGGCAAGAAGGCCTGGTACTCCAAGATCCGCAACGGCTACGGCGTGCGCAAGGCCGCGATGCGCGAGGAGCTGGATGCGATCCCGCGCGATGGCAACGGCGTGTGCCTGCCTGGTGTGTGGATTGAGCAGGCGATGGTGCTTGAGCCTGAGTGCGTGCTGCGCCTCACGCTGGACGAGGACTTCGTCCTGAAGTCTCCTGAAGAGAGAACCGCCTGGATGGCGGATTGGATTGAGCGCTATTTGGACCCCGCACTTGACCGGCTGGACCCGCGCGACCGCCATGTGTTCTCGCACGACTACGCGCGGCACAGGGACTTTTCGAGCTGGGGAGCGATGGCGTTGACCACCGGCATGCGCCGCCGCGTGCCGCTGGTCGTTGAAATGCACAAGGTGCCCTATGCACAACAGCGCCAGCTCACCTGGCACGCTATCGGGCGCTTGCCGCGCCGCTGCGGCGGCGCGATGGACGCGACTGGCTCTGGCGAGCCGTTGGCTGAGGAAACGGCGGACAAGTTCGGCCACAACCATGTGCACCAGATCAAGCTCAACCGGGCCTGGTACGGGACCTGGATGCCCAAGCTCGTGCAGGGCTTCGAGGACGGGATGATCGAGATCGCGGCGGACCCGAACCTCGCGCAGGACCTGCGCGCCATCGAAGAAGTCGAGGGCATCGCCATGGTCACCAAGGTGCGGCGCAAGGACGTCAAGGACCCCGACCTCCTGCGCCACGGCGACGGTGCCGTGATGCTGTGCCTGGGCTGGTTCGCCACCCTGAACCTCAGCGCAGTCATTGACTACATCCCCGTTCCCTCGCACTCGCGCGGGTTCGACAACGCCACCAATTCACACGACGACCAGGACTACTCCATGCCGGAGCCTGGCGGTTGGTAAAGGGCAATCATGGCAAACATCCTCGGGCCGGACGGCCAACCCATCAGCACCGAAGTACTGGCACAGCCCCAGACCTCGCATTACTCGCACCTGCAGCGTGAGCTGCAGACCCACCCCACGCGGGGCCTTACGCCCTCGAAGCTGGCGTCCATCCTTGACCAGGCTGAGCAGGGCGATCTGCTGGCGCAGTTCGACCTCTTCGAGGATATGGAGGAGAAAGACGGCCACATCGCGGCCGAGCTGGGCAAGCGCCGCCGTGCGCTGCTGGTGGATTGGAGCGTGGTGCCGCCGGACAACCCGAGCGCGGTGGAGAAGCGCAATGCTGAGCAGCTCGCCGAACTGATGGGCGAGATTCCCGACTTTGAGGACGTGCTGTTCGACGTGACCGACGCCATCGGCAAAGGGTTTTCTTGCTGCGAGCTGGAGTGGCACAAGCCGGGCAAGTACTGGCTGCCCAAGACCATCACGCACCGCCCGCAAAGCTGGTTTACGGTGCATCGCGGCTACCGCCAGGAGCTGCGCTTGCGCAGCAACACCACGGTGGATGGCATCAATGGCGCGCCGTTGAACCAGTTTGGCTGGATCACCCATGTGCACAAGGCCAAAAGCGGCTATCTGGAGCGCACCGCACTGTTCCGGCAGTTGGTGTGGCCCTATCTTTTCAAGAATTACAGCGTGGGCGACCTGGCTGAGTTCCTGGAAATCTACGGCATTCCGGTGCGGATCGGCAAGTATCCCAGCGGTGCGTCTGAAAAGGAGAAGATGACACTCCTGCGCGCGCTGGTGGGCATTGGCCACAACGCGGCGGGCATCATTCCATCTGGCATGGAGCTGGATTTTATGGACGCTGCCACAGGCGATCCGAAGGCCTTTGAGCTGATGATGACCTGGTGCGAGCGCACGCAGTCCAAAGTGATCCTCGGCGCCACACTGACCAGCGGCTCGGACGGCAAGAGCAGCACCAACGCGCTCGGTAACGTGCACAACGAAGTTCGTAAGGACCTGCGCGACAGCGATATACGGCAGGCCTGCAGCACGATGACGCGGGACTTGCTGTACCCGATGGCGGCGTTGAATGGCCTGGCGCCAGACGGCATGCGCCGCTGCCCTGTGTTTCGCCTGGATGTAGGGGAGACCGAGGACATGGTGGCCTATGCCGATGCGCTGCCCAAGTTGGTGGATATCGGCGTACAAATCCCGGTGCAGTGGGCGCAGGAAAAGCTGGGCATCCCGCAGCCCGAAGATGGCGAGCCGGTGCTGCAGCCCCCCATGGCTGGCGTCACGTGGCGTCAAGGCGTCGCCGCAACCACCGGGCGCATCCCGCTCCCGGGCGCCATGCGAGGTTTTGCCGCAGCGGCGGGGCAGCTCCCAGCCGGTGGGCCTGCGCTGCCGCCATGGATGGCCATGCAAGCGCAGCTCGCGGAGAACGTGGGTCCGTCCGCTGCTGCGTGGGTGGAGAAAATCCGCGACTTGGTCGCTCGTTCCACCAGCCTGGAGGAAATCCGGGACGGCATCGCCGCCTTGGACCCGGAAATGAGCCTGGACGACTATGCGGCGGCCATGGCCGAGGCGCTGGCCGCTGCCCAGCTCGCAGGCCGCTACGAGGTGCTGCAGGAGGCCCGTGGCAATGTCTGATGTCGCCTATGGGAGCCTGCCGTTCCGGGAAATGATCGAGTTTTTCCTGCGCAAGCTCAATCTGACCACCGAGGCCTGGACGGACGTGTACGCGGCCGAACATGAGTGGTCGTTTGTGGTGGCTGGCGCGAACCGCGACGCCATCGTGAAGGACTTTCGTGCAGCGGTGGAGAAGGCAATTGCGGACGGCACGACGCTGGAGGAGTTTCGGCGGGACTTCGACACCATCGTGGCGCGCCATGGCTGGGACTACAACGGCGGTCGGGACTGGCGCACGCGCGTCATCTACGAGACCAACCTCAACACCAGCTATGCGGCTGGCCGCTGGGAGCAGCTGCAGGCGGCACCGTACTGGCAGTACGAGCATGCGGATTGGGTGATGAACCCACGGCACCAGCATCTGGCCTGGGACGGCCTTGTGCTGGCGCGCGACGATCCCTGGTGGAAGACCCACTATCCGCCAAACGGCTGGGGATGCCAGTGCAAGGTGATCGGCCTGTGGCCGCGCGACTTGGCGCGGCTCGGCAAAGCGCAGCCCGACCTCGCGCCCGAGGTCGTTTGGACGGATCGCCTCATCGGCCAGAACAGCCCAGGCGGCCCGCGCGAGGTCACCGTGCCGGAAGGCATCGACCCCGGCTTTGAATACGCGCCTGGCCGTGATCGGTGGCGCTCGTACCGTTCACAGGAGTAACGCCATGGCTGGGGTGAAATTTGACGGAACAGCGGCAACGGCCAGCCTGCGCGGGCTGCTTGCGGGCATAGAAAACCCGGCGCCGCTGTTGGCCCAGCTGGGCGAATACACCCTGCGCACCACGCGCGACCGCTTCAAAACCCAAACTGGGCCTGATGGCACGGCCTGGGCCGCTTTGCAGCCCTGGTACAAAAAGGAAAAGTCCAAGAACAAGAACCGCGTCCTCACCCTGCGCGGCTTTCTGCGCGGCCAGCTGGTGTCGCAGGTGGTGGGGGGCAAGTCCGTCGAGGTGGGCAGCAACTTGGTCTATGCGGCCGTGCACCAGTTCGGCGATGCCATCAAGCCAAAGAGCGCAAAACTGCTGGCCTTCCGTGGCCACGTCGCAAAATCCGTGACGATTCCGGCCCGGCCTTATTTGGGCTTGTCAGACGCGGACCAAAACGAGCTGGTGGAGCGCACGCTGGACTGGCTCAGAACTTCAGGGGGCCTGAAATGAGCAACCCACGCCCGCTCTGACCTGTTTCACGGCAGGAAAGGGATTTGCACAAACTTGTCCCCCTATTCCCCGGCCCGGCCCACAAAATCCCGATTTATCGCGCCGCCCACTCTTTCTTTATCTCACTCCCGTTCATCCAGGTAGCTCGTGCCCGTCTGCACGGCCACCACCTTGCCCGCCAGGTCCTTGGCGCTCTTGATGGCCGGGTCCATGGCGATGATCATGCCGCCCGAGCAGTAGTGCGGGTCGGTGAAGGTCACGGCCTTGGCGCGCTCCTCGGTGATGCCGTGCGAGGCGATCACCAGGTCCCAGCGGTCCTGGCGCAGGCCGGTCAGCAGGGCGTCGAAGCCCAGCGTCTTCCACTGGATGGTCAGGCCCATCTTCTTGGCCACGAGTTCGGCCACTTCCACCTCGAAGCCCGTCAGGGTGGTGCCATTGAAGAAATTGAACGGGGCGAACTGGCCTTCGGTCGCGACGAGGAGCTTGCCGTCCTTCTTCACGGCATCCAGCGTGCGGGCCTGGGCGGCGAATGCGGCGCAGAGCGCGATGGCGGTGGCTACGGCCTTGAACAATTTCATGGAATGGGTCCTGTCCGGGGTATTTCAGGTACAAAAAATCCGGCATGCGGGTAAGCAGGCCGGAGGCGGGTTTTGCAGGGGCAGGCATCGCGATACACGAAGCCTGCCGTCATCAAGTGGTCACGATTATAAAGACGGCCCCCTGGCGCGGAAGCTGGGGGAGACCCCCACGGGGCGGCTTGTGTGCCAATTCGCAACAGGTTTGATTAGAGGCGCCTCCCGGTTCCCGGGGGCGCAGTCTTAGCGCAGGAAGGCGTCGTAGCCCGTCTTCAGGATCAGCGTGCTGACCACCAGGATGAAGATCCCGCGCACGAAGCCCGTGCCGTGCTTGAGCGCCAGGTGCGTGCCCAGCAGGCTGCCCACCACGTTGGCCACGGCCAGCGTGACCGCGAAGTGCCACCAGACGTGGCCCTTGGCCGCGAACAGCACGATGGCCGCGACGTTGGTCGCGCAGTTGAGCAGCTTGGCCGATGCCGAGGCGTTGAGGAAGTCGTAGCCCAGCAGCCGCACGAACAAGAACACAAAGAAGCTGCCGGTGCCCGGGCCGAAGAAGCCGTCATAAAACCCGATCAGCAGGCCGATCGTGCCCGCCACCAGCACCTCGGTGCGGCCCGCAAAGCGCGGCGTGTGGTGCCGCCCCAGCTCCTTCTTGGCCAGGGTGTAGAGCAGCACCGCCACCAGCACCACGGGCAGCAGCTTGCGCAGAAAGTCCGCCGACATCACGGTGACCGCCCAGGCTCCGACAAACGAGCCTGCGAACCCCGCGCCCGCTGCCGGCAGCAAGGCCGACCAGCGCATCTGCACGCGGCGGCTGTACTGCCAGGTGGCCATGGACGTGCCCCACACCGAGGCCGCCTTGTTGGTGCCCAGCA
>DAIQRN010000411.1:0-3103 GCA_036786185.1 Acidovorax sp.
AGCTTTGCAGCGGCTGCACGCTGACGCCCTTGCCAGGCTGGTCGTTGGCCTGTGCTGTGGCAAGGCCCAGGGCCATGCAGCCAGCGATCAGGGTGCGGTGGAGGGTGGATTTCTTCATCGATCAATCTCCTTCAAGGTTGGGGGAAAGCGGGTTGCGGGGTGTTGGTTTTGGGCGGGCGGCGCAGCAGGCGCAGGGCCAGGCCGACGGGGCCGGTCTGCCACCAGTGGCGCGCTCCACGGCGCGGCTGGCCCATGGCCTGGGTGATGCGGTCGAGCGTGATGGCGAGCAGCACGATGCCCAGGCCGCCCACGGTGGCCAGGCCCATGTCCAGGCGGCCAATGCCGCGCAGCACCATCTGGCCCAGGCCGCCCACGGCGATCATCGAAGCGATGACCACCATCGACAGCGACAGCATCAGCGCCTGGTTGATGCCCGCCATGATGGACGGCAGGGCGAGCGGCAGTTGCACCTTCACCAGCATCTGCATGGGCGATGCTCCGTACGCGCGGGCCGCCTCGATCAAGTCGGGCCGCACCTGCCGGATGCCGAGGTTGGTCAGCCGCACCAGCGGCGGCAGCGCGAAGATGATGGTGACGATGACGCCCGGCACGTTGCCGATGCCAAACAGCATCACCACCGGCACCAGATAGACGAAGGCGGGCGTGGTCTGCATGGCGTCGAGCAGCGGGCGCGTCCAGCGCTGGGCGCGGTCGCTGGCGGCCAGCACAATGCCCAGTGGCAGGCCCAGGGCCACGCAGAACGCCAGCGAGGTGAGCACGAGTGATAGCGTGACCATGGCCTCGGTCCAGATGCCCAGCAGCGCCACCAGCAGCAGCGACACCACCGCGCCCACGGCAACGGCCCGGCCCGCGAACTGCCACGCCAGCAGGCCCAGCAGCGCGACCATGGCGAGTGTGGGCACGCTGGTGAGCAGGCTCTCGACCCAGGCGAGCGTGCTGTCGATGGGCGCGCGCACGCTCTGGAAGAAGGGGCGGAAGTTGTCCACCACCCAGGACAGGCCTTGGTTGATCCAGGCTTCGATGGGCAACGAGCCGTCGAAGAGCGCGGCGATGCCGGTGCCCGGCGCGTCCGCCGCATCCGCCGACGGAGCGGGCGTGGCCAGCCAGCCGCCGTCCGCGCTGTCTGCACCGCTCGCCGGGGGCGTGTTGGCGGCGGCCCAGGGGTCATCGCTGGGCGCGGCTTGCGTGTCGTTGGTGATTGCGTCGCTCATGCCAGGCTCCTTGGGGTGTCGGTTGCTTCGGTTTCTGCAGCGGGCGCAAGATCAGGAGGCAAATCTGGCGGAATGGGCGGCGTATCCCGATCCAGAAAGCGCAGCAGCGTGGTCTTGCTGATCGCGCCGCGCATACGGCCTTCGCCGTCCACCACGGGCAGCGCGCAGGGGGCCTGGGCCACCTGGCCGAACAGGTCGGCCACGGGCGCATCGGCGGCCAGCGGCGTCACCTCGGGCAGAAAGGCGTGTTGCAGGCCCAGCGGGCCGTTGTGGCCGCGCAGCGCGTTGCGCAGCGAATCGGCCGAGACGGTGCCCAGGTAGCGCTGCGTGGGGCTGACCACGTAGGCAAAGTCGTCGTCGTGCTCCTCGATGAGTTGCAGCGCTGCGCGGCAGCCCCGGTCGGTGTGCTCGCGCACCACCGTGAGGCGCTTGCGGGCGATGTCGGCGGCCTTGAACACGGCGGCGGCATCCACCCCGCGCACGAAGCTGCGCACGTAGTCGTTGGCCGGGTTGCGCAAGATCTCGTCGGGCGTGCCCACCTGCACCACTTCGCCGTCTTTCATGATGGCGATGCGGTCGCCAATGTGCATGGCCTCGTCCAGGTCGTGCGAGATGAAAACGATGGTGCGCCGCTGGATCTGTTGCAGCCGCAGCAGCTCGCTTTGCATCTCGGTGCGGATGATCGGATCGAGGGCCGAGAAGGCCTCGTCCATCAGCAGAATGGACGGATCGGACGCCAGCGCCCGCGCCAGCCCCACGCGCTGCTGCATCCCGCCCGACAGCTCATCCGGATAGCTCGCGCCCCAGCCCGCCAGACCCACCTGCTCCAGCGCCGCCTGCGCGGCATGCTCGCGGGCGGGGCGATCCACCCCGGCCAGCTCCAGGCCGAAGGCGGTGTTGTCGAGCACGGTCATGTGCGGCATCAGCGCGAATGACTGGAACACCATGCTGATGTCCTTGCGCCGCAGTGCGCGCAGGGCCTTGTCCGGGAGCTGGTTGATGTCTTGCCCGTCCACCAAGATGCGGCCCGCCGTGGGCTCGATCAGGCGGTTGAGCATCCGCACCAGCGTCGATTTGCCGGAGCCCGACAGGCCCATGACGACGAAAATCTCGCCCGCCTCGATGGTGAAGCTGGCGTCGAAGACGCCGATGGAGCTGCCAGTGCGCGCCAGGATGTCCTGCTTGGAGCAGCCCTGGCGGGCCAGGGCGAGCGCGTCTTCGGTCTGGTCGCCGAAGACCTTGAACACATGGTCGATGATGATTTGCTTGGCCACGTCGCGGGTTCTTCCTTGGCTGGTTGAAGGGAAAAAACACACCCCAGCCCGCGCAGATGCGCAGGCCGGGCTCGGGTGGCCGGATGGTTCAAACCCTGATGCGGCAGCCTGACCGGCGCGCGGGCACGAAGGCACAGCGCCGCAAAGGCTGGAAGAGGGTGGTCACATGAGGTGGCCGGATCGGCCCGAATGGCACGCGAAAAGTGGTGCGCAAGGGCCTGGGAGGTGCGCCGCAGAGGGCCGCGGCGCCAAGAATGCATCAGGGCCGAAAGACCGGCCCGGAGGGTGGATTCGCCGCGAGGATCGGCGAATTACCTGCGTTGCAGGTTGTAAAACACCCGAAAAGTATATGCATTGCGCATTTTTGTGTCAAAACCACTGGATTGGCCGTTGTGCTATTCGCGGGTGCGAGGGACCTCGTGCCACGCAGTAATGCCAGGGCAGCATCGATGGCGCATCCGTCGGGCTCAGGCTGGATGGAGCGAAGTGTCGTATCGCTCATGGCGCTGGGTTTTGCTTCTATTTTTATAGCTTGTAGCGCTTGCTGAATAAGCGCTACAGCCATTTTTGATCAAATCTTTGCGCCGGACTCCCATC
>DAIQRN010000412.1:0-3084 GCA_036786185.1 Acidovorax sp.
GCCCAGTCCATGCGCGACTTGTCGATGAGGTAGGTGCTGGCGCTGTACAAATAAGACACGGTGAACAGCGCAAAGCCGCTGAGCCAGGTGCTGTAGCTCTCCCAGAAGAACCAGTGCAGGTGCTTGGGTAGCCGGGGCGGCGAGACGTTGAACTTGACCGGGTGGTAGAAGCCGCCGCCGTGCACGGCCCACAGCTCGCCGCTGACGCCTTGTTTTTTGAGGTCCTCGTCCTCGGGCGGCGTGAGGCTGCTGTCCAGAAAGACGAAGTAGAACGACGAGCCGATCCAGGCGATGGCAGTGATGACGTGGACCCAGCGCAAGAGCAGATTGGCCCAGTCGAGAAAATAGCTTTCCATGTCTCAACCCTGCAAGCTGCTCACCACTGCGGGCGCTCTGAGCAGACATTGAGGTCGCGCACCTGGGCCAGCGCGCGCGCTGACCGGAGCACCGCTGCGACCGGAACGCCACAGTGTATTCAGGATTTGCACCCGCTTCCAGCTCCGCCGTGGGCCGGCCGCAGCAGGCAACCCATCAGCCCGGCGCATGCAGGGCCTGCAGCAGCTGGGCCGCCACCGCCACCGCGATCACCTCGGGCTCCTTGCCGGTGATGCCGGGAACGCCGATGGGGCAGGTGACCTGCGCGAAATCGTGCGGCGTGAAGCCGCGCTCGCTCAGGCGGTGCCGGAAGGTGGCCCACTTGGTCTTGCTGCCGATGAGGCCGATGAAGGGCAGGTCGCCCTGCTCGCGCTGGCGGCGCAGGCAGGCGGCCACCACGTCCAGGTCCTCGGCATGGCTGAAGCTCATGATGAGCACGCGCGTGCCGCTGGCCAGCGCGGGCACGGCCTGGTGCACGGGGTCGGAATGCTCGCAGTCCACGCCCTCGGGCAGGGGCGCCGGGAAAATGCCGTCGCGGCTGTCGATCCAGGTCAGCGCAAACGGCAGCGGCGCCAGCACCCGCGCCAGCGCATGGCCCACGTGGCCGCCGCCAAACAGCGCGACGGGCTGGCGCGGTGGTGCCAGCCGCTCGCGCAGGCCGGGGGTGTCGACCCCGGCGGGCAGCACCTCAAACCCCAGGTGCACCACGCCGCCGCAGCACTGCCCCAGCGACGGGCCCAGCGCAAAACGCTGGCGCACCCGGCCGGGGGCGCCGCCCAAGCGGCGGCGCGCCTCGGCCATGGCCTGGTGCTCCAGGTGGCCGCCGCCGATGGTGCCCACGATCCGGTCGGCAAACACGGCCATCCAGGCGCCCGCTTCACGCGGCACCGAGCCTTCAGTAAACTCCACCGTGACCAGGCAGGCCGGCGCGGTCGCCAGGCCGTCCAGCAGCAAAAGCACATCCGTCAATCCAGATCCTCCTCACACCGGGGGCCGCCCGCTCCCCGCATTGGCAAGCCACCATGTCGCTCCATTCCACCCAGCGCACCTCCAAATCCCGCGGCCACTGGCTGCTTGCCGGGCTCATGGCCGCCGTGGCGGCGCTGGTGGCGGCCTGCAAGGCGCCGCCCGAGTCCGTCCCGGCCGCGCCCGACAGCACCATGCCCGGCAGTGGCGTGACGGGCCCCGTGCCCGCCACCGCAGGCACGGCCCGCGCATCGGCCGCCAGCACGCCCCGCGCCTACCGCCAGGACGCCGCCACGCACCTGTACGGGCTGAACGCCCAGCGCGTCTTCAAGGGCAAGATGCCGCCCATGCTCTACGCCATCGGCGTGCTGGAGGTGGACATCGACCGCAGCGGCAAGGTCACGCGCCTGCGCTGGATGCGCGCCCCCCGCCACGCCCCCGAGGTGGTGGCCGAGATCGAGCGCACCGTGCGCGCCGCCGCGCCCTACCCGGCCCCGGTCCGCATGGGCAAGGTCACCTACACCGACACCTGGCTGTGGGACAAAAGCGGGCAGTTCCAGCTGGACACGCTGACCGAAGGGCAGCTCTGAAAAAGTGAGCTGCTGGCGCTTTCTGGCATTGGATTTCAGATCATTTTTCATCTGAAACGATGGGTGATCAAGCGCTACCAGCTATCCATAACTGAGCATCATCACGACCCGCGGTAGGTCGAATAGCTCCAGGGGCTGACCAGCAGCGGCACGTGGTAGTGCTGGTCGGTGTGCGCAATGCCAAAGTCCAGGCTGACCTGGTTCAGAAAGTTCGGCTCGGGCAGCGCCACGCCCCGCGCCTTGAAGTAGCCCGCCACATCAAAGCGCAGCCGGTAGGTGCCCGCGCGCAGGCTGGCGTTGTCGAACAGCGGCGCATCGGTGCGGCCATCGTGGTTCAGCACCAGGCGCTTGATCAGCGTGGTGGCGTCGCCGTCGGTGGAATACAGCGCAACCTCCATGCCGGCGGCGGGGCAGCCGTGCATGGTGTCCAGAACGTGGGTGCTCAGGCCCATGGGCATCTCTCCTGTCTTGGTTAAAAAGGGCAAGGTCGGTCGTATCATGCCAGCGGTCCAGGCCCGCCCACTGCTTCACACCGCACCTATGATCTACGACGCCACCGCCCCCTACCCCCGCGACCTGATCGGCTATGGCAGGAACCCGCCCCACGCCCAGTGGCCCGGCGGCGCCCGCATTGCGGTGCAGTTTGTACTGAACTACGAGGAAGGCGGCGAGAACGCCGTGCTGCATGGCGATGCGGGCAGCGAGCAGTTTTTGTCTGAAATGTTCAACCCGGCCAGCTACCCCGATCGGCACATGAGCATGGAAGGCATCTACGAATACGGCTCCCGCGCGGGGGTGTGGCGCATCCTGCGCGAGTTTGAAAAGCGCGGGTTGCCGCTCACGGTGTTTGGCGTGTCCACCGCGCTGCAGCGCCACCCCGAGCTCACGGCGGCCTTTGTGGAGCTGGGCCATGAAATTGCCTGCCATGGCCTCAAGTGGATCCACTACCAGAACGTACCCGAGGACGTGGAGCGCGCCCACATGCGCGAGGCCATGGACATCATCCAGCGCATGACGGGGGAGCGGGCGCTGGGCTGGTACACCGGCCGCGACAGCCCCAACACCCACCGCCTGGTGGCGGACTATGGCGGCTTTGAATACGACAGCGACTACTACGGCGACGACCTGCCCTTCTGGATGAAGGTGAAGAAGA
>DAIQRN010000413.1:0-3084 GCA_036786185.1 Acidovorax sp.
GCCTTCATCACCAGGTGCCCCAGGCTGCCCGCCACGCAGGCCAGCAGCGCCATGCCCAGCGCCTGGCCCGGCTTGAAGGGGGTGATGAAGGAGAGCAGCCCACCCACCAGCCCGCCCACGGCCACGCCGGCCAGCCAGCTGGGCCACTGAAAGCTCTGGCTGACCTGGGGTGCCACGGGCGTGTGCGGAAAAAAGCGGCCCACCAGGTGCTGCACCACCATGCAGGTCTGCACCGTGAAGACGAGGTAGAACACCAGAAACGCGCCCTTGCCTTCGTAGCCCGCAAAGTCCAGCAGCAGCAGCGCGGGCACGTGGCTCATGCCGTACACGCAGACCATGATGCCCCACTGCAGCTTGGCGTTGCGCTCCAGAAAACGCTCGGGGTCGTTGGCCAGCGCGCTCACCACGGGGATGGCCAGGAACACATAGACCGGGATGAACACCGTGAACAGGTCAAAGTGCCTGCTGCCCACGATCCAGAACTGCAGCGGCAGCACCACGAAGAACGCCAGCACCAGGCTGCGGTGGTCGCCGCGCCGCGTGGGCGACAGCGTGATGAACTCGCGCAGCGCAAAAAAAGCGACGATGGCGAACAGCACCGTGGCCACTGTGTCGCCCAGCACCCAGCCCACCCAGAACACGGTGGCCATGCCCCAGGAGGTTTTCAGCAGGCTGCCAAAGCGCCGCGCTTCCTGCTGGCAGGCCTCGGCGGCCGGGTCGTCGCGGGCGTGCTCGCGCAGATTGCGCACGTAGGTCCACAGCGTGGCCAGCGACAGAATGCCGAATACCACCAGAAACAGGGCGCCCACTTGCTGGGTCGCGGTGAGGCTGCGAAGGAAATTGTTCATGGCCGCACCCTGTCACACGTCCCGCAGGGCCATTACCGCGCGGCGCGCGCGGTCGAGGAAGGGGCGGCGCTCCTCACCCGCCGCCAGCGCAATGGGCGCGCCAAAGGTTACCGAGCACAGAATGGGCACGGGCACCACCTCGCCCTTGGGCATCACGCGCTGCACGTTGTTGATCCAGGCGGGCACCAGCACCACCTGCGGAAACATTTGCGCCAGCTTGAACAGGCCGGACTTGAAGGGCTGCGGCTCGTCGCCATGGCCCCGCGTGCCCTCCGGAAAGATCACGATGGAGTCGCCGCTTTCCAGGGCGCGCACCAGTGGCGCCAGCGGGTCGGACTCGGGCAGGGCGGCGCGCAACTCCTCCGGACTGGGCGGGCGCGGCGGCGCATCGGGCGATGGGTCGGGGCCGCCCGCCAGGGCGGTGTCGGCCTCGGCAGCCGCCAAGGTCACCGCGTCCGTGGCCACGGGGGCGGTGGGGCGCACGGGCGTGGCCTGGCGGTCCACATACACGGCGTTGAACACCGCCGTGGTGATCCATTGGCGAAACGGCGTCTTGGTCCAGTAATCCTTGGCGGCGATGGGGCGCGTGATGCTGCGCAGCTCCTCCGGCAACGCCGCCCAGATCAGCACCATGTCGGCATGGCTCTGGTGGTTGGCAAAGTAAATGCGCTGCTCGGCCTTGGGCGGGCAGCCATACCAGCGCGCCTGGGAGCCGGTGAGAAACCGCACGATCCCCAGCAGGAGAAGACTCATCAACTTGGCAAGCATGGCGGGGATGATACGGGGCTGGCGTCGGTTCTCGACCCGGTGTCGCCCATGATTTCGCGCAGGTTGGTGGTCGGTGTCCGTGAGACAAAATGTCCGGTGCCACCCACCGGCTGGCTTGCTACGATCACGATAGACAGTGTCAAGCAACAGCCAGGAAAGCTTCAAAGATGGGTTGGGTCCCTATCGTCTTCATCACGTTCAAGGTCCTCGTGTTTGGCACGGGCATGTTCTTCGCCATCAAGTGGCATTACGACCAGGACAAGAAGAAGAAAAACGAAACCGGCGGGCAGTAGGCGCCCGCCGCACGCATCCTCGACGTGTGGCCCACCTCACGGCAACTCCGCACTCCCCATCCGCCCCAGGATCGTCCGCGTCCTCCCCGCCAGATACGCCGACCCCGGCGTTTTCTCAAAGCGTTTGGGCGCGGGCAGCATCACCGCCAGGCGCGCGGCCTCGGCGGCGCTGAGCTTGCTGGCGCTTTTGCGAAAGTAATGCTGCGCGGCGGCTTCGGCGCCGAACACACCTTCGCCCCACTCCACGTTGTTGAGGTAGATCTCCAGGATGCGCTGCTTGGGAAGCAGCTGCTCCAGTGCCAGCGTCAGCACAAACTCCTGGCCCTTGCGCAGCAGGGTGCGCTCGCCCGAAAGCAGCAGGTTCTTGGCCAGTTGCTGGGTGATGGTGGAGCCGCCGCGAATCTTGGGCGCGCGCACGGGGCGGTCGGGGGCGCGGGCCTGGGCCCTGCTGGCCTGGGCTTCGGCGCGGGCGTTGCGCTCCCAGGCTTTTTCGATGGCGTTCCAGTCCACGCCGTCGTGGTTGACGAAACCGTCATCTTCCGACGCGATCACGGCGCGCTTGAGTGTGTCGGAGATGCTGGCGTAGGGCACCCACTGCTGGCGCCAGCGCAGCTTGCCTGTGGTGGACAGTTGCGCCCAGGCCTCGGAGCGCTGGAAGGTGGTGGATTCAGGGTCCAGCACCGCCATGGCGGCGATGCGCAGCACAAAAAACAGCTGCAGTGCCACGACAGCGCACACCACCAGGCCCAGCCAGCGCAGCACGGCTTTCATGGTGTTGGTCAGGTGGCGGCTTTCAGCTCGGCCAGGACCTGGGCTGATGGCGGGCGCACGCCGCGCCAGAGCTGGAAGGCCTCGGCCGCCTGCTCCACCAGCATGCCCAGGCCGTCGCGCGGTACGGCGCCGTGCTGGCGTGCCCAGTTCAGAAAGCCCTGGGCGGCGGGGCCGTACATCATGTCGTAGGCCAGGCTGCCGGGGCGCAGCACGCGCGCGGCCACGGGCACCTCGCCACCGGACAGGCTGCTGGCGGTGGCGTTGATGATGAGGTCAAAATCTGCCTCCAGCGCTTGTGGGGTAAGCGCTAGCAGCTCTGCTTTTTGTAGCGATGCCAGCGCGCTGTGCGCTTGCACCAGGGCCTGGGCCTTGGCCAGCGTGCGGTTGGCGACGGTGACATGCCG
>DAIQRN010000414.1:0-3070 GCA_036786185.1 Acidovorax sp.
ACCTGGTCCCACTGCGCGGGGGTGATGTCGTAGCCGGTGGGGTTGTGGCAGCAGGCGTGCAGCACGGCGATGGTGCCAGGGGCGGCGCTGCGCAGGCTTTGCAGCATGCCGTCAAAGTTCACCCCGCGCTTGGCCGCGTCGTAGTAGGCGTAGGTATCAACTTCAAAACCGGCGTTTTGAAAGATGGCACGGTGGTTTTCCCAGCTGGGGTCAGAGATCAGCACCTTGGCGTTGGGGTTGAGCTTGTGCAGAAAGTCGGCACCGATTTTCAGGCCGCCGGTGCCGCCAATGGCTTGCACGGTGGCCACGCGGCCGCTGGTGACGGGCTCGGCATCGGCGCCAAACACCAGGGCTTTGACGGCGTTGTCGTAGGCAGCAATCCCGTCGATGGGCAGATAGCCACGGGCTGTCGGGGTGTCCATGAGGGCTTTTTCAGCCGCTTGTACGCACTGCAGCAGGGGCAATTTGCCGTTGTCGTCGAAGTACACGCCCACGCCCAGATTGACTTTTTGCGGGTTGGGATCGGCAGCGTATTGTTCGTTCAGGCCCAAAATGGGATCGCGCGGGGCCATTGCGACAGCGGAAAACAGAGACATGGTTCTTTGTCCTTGAGGGTAGAAAAAAAGCGTGCTCTCCCTCTTTGATAGCAAGCCGGATGCCGCCAGGGAAAGCCCTCTATTTTATGTGCGAATGGGCTGCTTTTGCAGCCCATTGCGCCAACGCGTTGCCCTGGAGGGCGGCCCAGGGCGGCAGATGTGAGGCTTCTGGCCGGAGGGGCGCGGTTCACGCCATCTGGCTGATGGTCTTGCGAAACCGCGCCAGCGACAGGGCGAACAGGGCGCTGCCGATGGCGGCCAGGGCCAGGAAGGGCTGCCACACCACGTCCAGCCCCGCGCCCCGGTAGAGGATGGCCTGGCCCAGTTCGACGAAGTGGGTGGTGGGGGCCAGCAGCATGACGCTTTGCACCAGCTCGGGCATGGATTCGCGCGGCGTCATGCCGCCCGAGAGCAGTTGCAGCGGCAGCAGGATCAGCACCATCAGCAGGCCGAACTGCGGCATGGAGCGGGCAATGGTGGCCAGAAAGATGCCCATGGCAGTGGTGGCGAACAGGCACAGCGCCGCCCCGGCCATGAACAGGGGGATGCTGCCCTCGACGGGTACCTGCAGCAGCCCGCGCACCACGAGGTGCAGGGAGATGCCGGCGGCCAGCAGCACCACTGCGCCCATCGACCAGACCTTGGCCAGCATGATCTGCGTGGGCGTGACAGGCATGACCAGCAGGTGTTCGATGGTGCCGTGCTCGCGCTCGCGGATCAGCGCTGCGCCGGTGAGGATGATGGAGAGCATGGTCACGTTGTTGATGATCTGCATCAGCGCCCCGAACCAGATCTTGTTCAGCCCCGGGTTGAAGCGGGCCCGCAGCTCCAGCGCCACGGGCAGGGCGGTGGCGGCGCGGTAGCGCTGGGTGAATTCGCGCACCTCGGCCAGGGCGATCTGCTGGATGTAGCCGCTGCCGCTGAAGGCCTGGCTCATGCGCGTGGCGTCCACGTTCAGTTGCAGGGTGGCGTTCTTGCCCGCCAGCACGTCGCGCTGGAAGTTGGGCGGAATGGTCAGGGCGAAGGTGAAGTCGCCCGCGTCCATGCCCGCATCCACCGCCTGCCAGGACAGCAGTTGCGGTGGCATGAAGTGCGGCGGGTAGAACGCCGAGGCGATGCGCTGCGACAGGGGCGAGTGGTCTTCATCGACGATGGCGATGGGCGCGTGGTGCAGCGTCTCGGGCATGGCCGAGGCGGCGGTGTAGACCGAGGCGGTGAAGGTGTAGACGATGAGGATCAGCATCACCGGGTCGCGCCACAGGCTCCACAGCTCCTTGATGCCCAGGCGCCAGATGTTTTTGAGGGTGAGCAGCATCGGTATTCCTTTTTCCGTTCAGCGCTCTTGCTTGGGCAGCGCCCAGATGGCGATGCCCATGATGACGGGGATGGCCAGCGCCAGCGCGGTGAAGGCCGCCGTCAGGTCGCCCAGGGTGAGCGCCTTGCTGAACACGCCCCGGCTGATGGCGAACATGTGGGTGGCCGGATAAATCTCGCCCACCCAGCGGCCCACGCCCTCCAGGGACGACACCGGGTCGGTCAGCCCGGAGAATTGCGAGGCCGGGATGATGGTGCCGATCAGGGCGAAAAACATGGCCGCAATCTGGCTGCGCGTGACGGCCGAGGCCAGCAGCCCCATGCCGGTGGCGATGATGGAAAACAGCAGCGCCGCCAGGGTGAGGGTGGCAAAGCTGCCGGTGATCGGCACGCCGAAGGCGAACACCGCCAGGGCGCACATCAGCAGGTAGTTGAGCATGGCCAGCAGCACGTAGGGCAGTTGCTTGCCCAGCAGGAATTCCACGCGCGTCACCGGGGTGGTGTAGAGGTTGAGGATGGAGCCCAGCTCCTTCTCGCGCACCACGGCCAGGGCGGTGAGCATGGCGGGCAGCATGAGCAGCAGCATGGGCATGACCGCCGGGGCCATGGCGGGCAGGCTTTTCACGTCCGGGTTGTAGCGAAAGCGCGTCTCCACCGCCACGTTGCTGCCCAGCTTCAGGCCGGTGCGCTCCCGCGCCTGCTCGGCCAGCCAGTGCTGGTGGATGCCTTGCACGTAGCCGCTCACCGTCTCGCCGCGCTGGGGCATGGCCCCGTCGAACCAGGCGCCGATGGCAGCCGGTTTGCCCGCCAGCACGGTGCGGCCGAAGCCGGGGGGAATTTCCAGCGCCAGCGACAGCTCGCCGCTGCGCATCCGCTGGTCGAGTTCGTCGTAGCTGGCCAGCGGTGCCCGTTCGGTGAAGTAGCGCGAGCCGGACAGGCTTTGCGCATAGCTGCGGCTGATGCTGGTCTGGTCGTGGTCGAGCACGGCAAAGCGCAGGCTTTCCACGTCCATGTTGATGCCCAGGCCGATCACCACCATCAGCACCAGCGAGCCGACCAGCGCCAGCGTGGCCCGCACCGGGTCGCGTTGCAGCTCCAGGGTTTCGCGCCAGACGTAGCTCCACAGGCGTTGCAGGCTGAACGCCGGGGTGGCGGGGCGG
>DAIQRN010000415.1:0-3069 GCA_036786185.1 Acidovorax sp.
GGGCACGCTGACCGCGTCGCTCACGGCGCGGGTAAGGGCCAGGTCGAAGCCCGCCTTGGTGCCATCGCGGTCCATGCTGGTCAGCAAAATTTCGCCCGCGCCGCGGCGCGCCATCTCGGTGGCCCACTGCACGGCATCCAGGCCGGTGTTCTGGCGGCCGCCGTGGCTGTACACGTCCCAGCCGGAGCCATCGGCGCGGCGCTTGGCGTCGATGGCCACCACGATGCACTGTGCGCCGTACTTGTCGCTGGCGGCGTTGATGACGTCGGGGTTGGCGATGGCGGCGGAGTTGAAGCTGGTCTTGTCCGCGCCCGCGTTGAGCAGGCGGCGCACATCCTCCACGGTGCGCACGCCGCCGCCCACGGTCAGCGGTATGAACACCTGCGAGGCCACGGCCTCGATGATGGGCAGGATCAGGTCGCGCCCGTCGCTGGTGGCGGTAATGTCCAGGAAGGTGAGTTCGTCGGCGCCCTGCGCGTTGTAGCGCGCGGCAATCTCGACGGGGTCGCCCGCGTCGCGCAGTTCGACGAAATTGACGCCTTTGACGACGCGGCCACCGGTCACGTCGAGGCAGGGAATAATGCGTTTGGCAAGCATGGCGGTTGTTCTACGGCTGGGGCGCGCAAGATACCACGGCTCACGCGCCCTGCAGTTGGCGCGCCACACCGTCCTGCCAGCGCCATGCGTCCTGGCACATGGCCTCAACGCCCCGCCGGGCACGCCAGCCCAGCAGCCGCTCGGCCTGGCTCGGGTCGGCCCAGCAGGCGGCCACGTCGCCCGGGCGGCGCGGCCCGATCTGGTAGCGCACGGTGCGGCCGCTGGCCTGCTCGAAGCCGCGCACCATCTCCAGCACCGAGACGGGCCGGCCCGTGCCCAGGTTCACCGTGAGCAGGCCCGTGTGCTGGCGCAGGTAGCGCAGCGCCGCCACATGGCCCTCGGCCAGATCGCAGACATGGATGTAGTCGCGCTGGCCCGTGCCGTCGGGCGTGGGATAGTCGCCACCCCACACGTTCAGAAACTCGCGCTGGCCGGCCGCCACCTGGGCCACGTAGGGCATGAGGTTGCCCGGCACGCCCTGCGGGTCCTCGCCGATCAGGCCGCTCTCATGCGCGCCCACGGGGTTGAAGTAGCGCAGGCGCGCGATGCGCCACTGGCCCGGCTCGGCCGTGTCCACGTCGGCCAGCACCTGCTCCATCATGAGCTTGCTCCAGCCATAGGGATTGGTGGCCGACAGGGGGAAGTCCTCGCGAATGGGCAGTTGCGCGGGATCGCCATACACGGTGGCCGACGAGGAGAACACCAGCGTTCGCACATTCGCTGCGCGCATGGCCTCCAGCAGGGTGAGTGTGCCGGCAACGTTGTTGTCGTAGTAGGTCAGCGGCGTACGCACCGAGTCGCCCACGGCCTTGAGTCCAGCGAAATGGATTACCGCATCAATGGAACGCTCGCGCAGAAGGTCTTTGACCAGTGCTCCGTCCCGCACATCGCCTTCCACACAATCCACGGGTGCGCCAGTGATGCGCTCCAAGCGCTCCAGCACCGAGCGGCGGCTATTGCAGAAGTTGTCCAGAATGAGAAAGCGCCGACCTTGTGCGGCCAATGCCGCGCAGGTATGCGAGCCAATGAAGCCCGCCCCGCCAGTCACCAGGACCACGGGCGCTGCAGCCTCAGACTCGGAGCTCATCGGCACGCGCCTGGGCCGCGGCGAAATCCAGGTCGCCGCTGTAGATGGCCCGGCCGCAGATCACCCCCTCCACGCCATCGTCCTCCACGGCGCACAGCTTTTCGATGTCCGCCATGTTCGACAGCCCGCCCGAGGCGATGACGGGGATGGACAGCGCCTGCGCCAGCTTCACCGTGGCCTCGATGTTGATGCCCGAGAGCATGCCATCACGGCCAATGTCGGTGTAGATGATGGATTCGACGCCCCAGTCCTCGAACTTCTTGGCCAGGTCCACCACCTCGTGGCCGGTGAGCTTGCTCCAGCCGTCGGTGGCCACCTTGCCGTCTTTGGCGTCCAGGCCCACGATGATGTGGCCGCCGAAGGCGCTGCAGGCGTCCTTCAAAAAGCCGGGGTTCTTCACGGCCGCCGTGCCGATGATCACGTAGCGCAGGCCGCCGTCGATGTATTTTTCGATGGTGTCCAGGTCGCGGATGCCGCCACCGAGCTGCACGGGGATGTCGTCACCCACCTCTTGAAGGATGGACTTGATGGCGCCGTAGTTCTTGGGCTTGCCCGCGAACGCGCCATTGAGGTCCACCAGGTGCAGGCGCCGTGCGCCCGCGTCCACCCACTTGCGCGCCATGGCGGCCGGGTCTTCGCCGAAGGTGGTGGATTGGTCCATGTCGCCTTGCTTGAGGCGAACGCAGTGGCCGTCTTTGAGGTCGATGGCGGGAATGAGCAGCATGGTGGTGAGGGTTCAGGTGATAGGCCAAATCTCGGCGCGGCCCGAACGGGGTGGTTGAGGGGAAAGGTAGAAAGAAAAAATCAGGGGTTCCAGTGCAGAAAGTTGCGGTACAAGGCCAGGCCGTGCTCCGCGCTTTTCTCCGGGTGGAATTGCGTGGCAAAAATATTATCGCGCGCAACCGCAGCAGCGAAAACACCGCCGTAGTCAGCCTGCCCCGCGCAATGGGCCGCATTCTGCGGCAGCGCATAGAAACTGTGCACAAAGTAGAAGTAGCTGTTGTCGGGCACACCGGCCCACACGGGGTGCACGGCCCCTCCGTGGACCATCTGGCGCACCGGGTTCCAGCCCATCTGCGGCACCTTGTAACGGCTGCCGTCGGGCTGGGTGCGGCCCGCCAGGTCGAACTTGAGCACATTGCCGTGGATCAGGCCGAGGCCGGGGGTGTCGCCCTCGGCGCTGTGGTCCAGCAGCATCTGCATGCCCACGCACACGCCGAACATCGGCTTGGAGGCCGCGGCTTCGAGCACGGATTCCTGCAGGCCCGATTCGCGCAGCTCGCGCATGCAGTCGGGCATGGCGCCCTGGCCGGGCAGCACGATGCGCTGCGCGGCGCGCACGTCTTCGGGACGCTGGGTGACAACCACCGTCCAGCCCGAGCCCT
>DAIQRN010000416.1:0-3056 GCA_036786185.1 Acidovorax sp.
CCTCACACCCGACCTGCTGGCGCCTGGCATGCACATCAATGCCGTGGGCGGCGACTGCCCCGGCAAGACCGAGCTGCACGCCGACGTGCTGCGCGGCGCCGAGGTGTTTGTTGAATACGCCCCGCAGACGCGCATCGAGGGCGACATCCAGCAGCTGCCGCCCGACTTTGCCGTGACCGAGCTGTGGGAGGTGCTGGCGGGGCAGCGCACCGGCCGCGCCAGCGATGCGGCGGTGACGGTGTTCGATTCGGTGGGCTTTGCGCTGGAGGACTTCTCGGCGCTGCGCTTTCTGCGCGATGCGGCGACCGAGCTGGGCATGGGCCAGCCCATGGCGCTCATCCCCGCGCTGACTGATCCCAAGGACCTGTTTGGCCTGCTGCACCCGCACAGCAGCCCGGCGCTGCGTGCCGCGGCCTGATCAGTCTCGCCAGACGACGCTGTCGCTGGCGGGGGCGCGCGTGGTGCGGAACTGGTTGGCCGGGTGTGCCGTGTCCGCCATGCCAAACGAAATGCCGCAGACGATGCTGCGGTCCGCGCCAATGCCCAGCACCTCGCGCAGAACGCCGGGGTAGGCCGCCAGCGCGGCCTGCGCGATGGAGCCCACGCCCAGGCTGTGCGCGGCCAGCATGAAGCTGCCCACGTAGGCGCCGCAGTCCACCGCGCCATACACGCCCAGCGCTTCGTCGCTGCTGACGATGGCCACATGCGGTGCGCCAAACATCGTGAAGTTCTGCGCCGCCTGGCGCGCCGAGGCCTCGCGGTCGCCCTTGGCAATGCCCAGGGCCTCGTACAGGCCCCAGCCGCATTCGCGGCGCCGCTCCTGGTACACGCCGCGGTACTCGCGCGGCCAGGGCAGGTCTGGCGTGGCGGGGGTTGTGGGCACGGCGGCGGCCAGGGCCGCGCGCAGGCGCGCCAGCGTGGCGCCGCTGGCGATGTGCAGCTGCCACGGCTGTGCGTTGCACCAGGAGGCGGTGCGCTGCGCCGTGGCCAGCATCTGCTCGATGGTGGCGCGCGGCAGGGGCTCGGGCCGGTAGGCGCGGCAGCTGTAGCGCGTGTGCAGCAGCGCCGAGAGCGCATCCAACGCGGTGGCGTCTGCAGGCAAGGATGGGGTGGTACTGCCCATGCTGGCCTCAGGCCTTCTTGCCGGGGCTCTTGGCCGTGGCTTTGGTGGCGGGCTTGGTGGCAGGCTTGGCCGTTTTGGGCGCCGCCTTGGCGGGCTTCTTGGCCAGCAGGGCGTCGATCTGGTCGCTGATTTCGGACTCGATGCGGTCCTTGAAGGCCCCCAGCAGCAAGCCGAGCTGGGCGCGCAGCTCGAACTGCTGGGCGTCCACCACCAGCGTGCCCTTGACGCCCGCGCGCGTGAAGCTCAGCAGGTCCTCGGTGTCACCTTCTTCATAGACGCATTCCAGGTCCAGTTTTTTCTCGGCCTTTTCGGCCCAGGCAAAGGCGACCTTGCGGGCCTCTTTCAAGCCCAGGTGGTGTTCGCGATGAATGTGGATGTCAGGCACTGGGGGTCTCCTTGTTCTTGTGCAGCGCCCGCAGGGCCTCGTGGCGTTGGGGCAGCGGCTGCCGGGTTAGTTGGCGTACTGCATCATAAAACCGGGGCCAGTCGCGGCCCTCGCGTTCGTACAGCGCTTCGAAGGCGGGCACCAGTTCGTCGTAGGCAGCCTGCGCGGCGAAGCTGGCGTTGTTGGCCTGCGCCACCCAGCGGTCATAGCCCGCGACCTGGGCCGTGCTGGCCTGCGCGGTGCCAAGCCACTGCGCGCGCAGGCGGGCATAGGCAGCGCGGAAATCCTGCATTGCTTCTATTTTCATAGCTGTCAGCGCTTGCCCATCAAGCGCTGAAGCCTTGTTTTGTTCATAAACCTTAGCCAGCCGTGCGCGTGTGCCCCGCGTGAGTGCGCGGAAGGCGCCGCGCCGCGCCTCGTTGGTGGCATAGGCCTCGCGCGCGGCGGGGGTGGATTGCGTAGCCAGCCACTGCGCCACGCCGATGCGCTCCACCGCCGTGGCAAAGGATTCGTTGAACAGCGTGTCGCCCTCGGCATACAGCACCTGGTGGGCCAGCTCGTGGAACAGCAGGCGCACGAAGTCGCCCTCGGGCCAGGCGATGAAGGTGTTGAGCAGCGGGTCGCCCCCCGCCCAGTTCATGTAGCCCAGCGTGGAATAGGCGGGCACACCGTACACCTCCACCTCCAGCCCCTGGGCCGCGAGCTGGTCGGCCTCGGCCTGCGCGCCTGCCTGCGTGAAGTAGCCGCGGTAGCCAATGCAACCCGTGACCGGAAAGCACCAGGTGTGCAGCGTCAGCGCATAGGGCGGTGCGGCCACCACGTTCCACACGGCGGCGGGGCGCTGCAGGTCCGCGTAGCGGCGGTAGCTGGCGTTGTCGGGCAGGCCCAGCTCGGCCACGGCAAAGTCGCGGGCGCGCTGCGCCAGCTGCAGGCGCGCGCGCAGGGCGGGGCTGATGTCCTCGCGGGCAATCCAGTGGTCGATGGGCTTGGCCGCCTGCATCAGCTGCATGTGGCCGCGCACCGACTGCCAGTAGTAGCCCACGGCATCCAGCGTGGCGCAACCGGCCAGCGCGGCGCACAGCCCAGCGGCGGCCAGGGTACGCAGAAAGAGGAGGGGCACGGACATGGGGGCAGTTTATGAGCAGAATGCACGGCCATGACCCACGCCAACACCCCCTTGCCCGATGGCCTGTTCGCCGACGACACCGGTTGCCCGCGCTGCACCTGGTGCCAGGCCACGCCGCTGTACCGCCACTACCACGACAGCGAATGGGGCTTTCCGGTGGCGGACGACCGGCGCCTGTTCGAGAAGATCTGCCTGGAGGGCTTTCAGTCGGGCCTGAGCTGGCTCACCATCCTGAACAAGCGCGAGGGCTTTCGTGCGGCGTTCGCCCACTTCGACGCGGAAAAGATCGCCGCGTTCGGCGCAGCGGATGTGGAACGCCTGGTGCAGGACGCGGCCATCGTGCGCCACCGGGGCAAGATCGAGTCCGCCATCAACAACGCACGCCGTGTGCTGGAGCTGCGCGCCGAGTTCGGCTCGCTCGC
>DAIQRN010000417.1:0-3056 GCA_036786185.1 Acidovorax sp.
CCAGGCGGCCCTGGGTTTCGTCGAGCACCACAAAATCGTTGCCCGCGCCCTGCATTTTGGTGAAGCGAATCTGCATGGGACGGGATTATGGCCCCGCCCCTGCGCCAAACCGCGTGCGGGCGTACGCTTGGCAGCTTCTCTCGATTCCACCGGCTTTTCAGGAACCTCGCATGACCGATCTTTCCGCTTTTGCCATCACCCGCAAATGGCCCGCCCGGCACCCGGACCGCATCCAGCTGTATTCCCTGCCCACGCCCAACGGCGTGAAGGTGTCGATAGCGCTGGAAGAACTGGGCCTGCCCTACGAGCCCCATCTGGTGAGCTTTGAGACCAACGACCAGACCACGCCCGAATTCCTCTCGCTCAACCCCAACAACAAGATCCCGGCCATCCTGGACCCGAACGGCCCGGACGGCCAGCCGTTGGCGCTGTTCGAGTCCGGTGCCATCCTGCTGTACCTGGCCAGCAAGACCGGCCAATTGATGCCACAGGACACCGCCGGGCGCTTCGAAACCCTGCAGTGGGTGATGTGGCAGATGGGCGGCGTGGGCCCCATGTTTGGCCAGCTCGGGTTTTTCCACAAATTTGCGGGCAAGGACTACGAAGACAAACGCCCGCGCGACCGGTATGTCGCTGAGTCGAAGCGCCTGCTCAAGGTGCTGGACGAGCGCCTGGCGGGCCGCCAATGGGTGATGGGCGACCAGTACACCATCGCCGACATCGCCATCCTGCCCTGGGTGCGCAACCTGGTGGGCTTTTACGGCGCGGGCGACCTGGTGGAGTTTGACCAGTTCAAGGAGGTGCAGCGCGTGCTCGCCGCCTTCGTGGCGCGTCCGGCGGTGGCCCGGGGGCTGGCCATTCCGGCACGCGGCTGACGGCTAGGGCGCCGGGTTTCTCATCCGTCCTTGATCTTGATCATGCCGCGCAGCCCGGCACCCGGGCGCGACGCACCTACCATGGGCCTCCTCAAAAAAACAGGGAGCACCCCATGGGATTGACCGTTGATGTTCTTCAGGATCTGGAGCTGCACGACCTGCAGGCTGCCGCCCGCGCAGCGCTGCAGGAAACCAACGCCATCGCGCTGATCGAGTTGCTCGAAATGCTGTGGAGCTGCGATGTGGAGGGCGCCAACGCCGTCATCGACGCGGTGCTGCTTCGCTTGCAGCAGCTGCGTGGATTGCGCTGAGGACCAGTCCACCAGCCCGCAAGACGGTCAGCCCAAACGCTCCTGCAAGAAAACCAGAAAACACGTGATGCGTGCCGCCAGCTGCGTGTTGCGTTTTGCGTTTTGCGGTAGTACACCGCACTGATGGGCTGGCGCACGTCCACCGTGTCCTTGGCCAGCAGGCACCAGACGCCCACAGTGGACCCATGCGGACGCAGGGTCCATCCCGAAGGTCGGTCTGCCTCTAGCCTCCCCTCTCAGTCAGCCATCACGCGCACGAACGCCGGCACCACACCCAGCAGGTCGTCGCGCCGCTGCACCGCATGCACATCGGCGCGCGGCGCTTTGGCGCCCAGGGGCTTGAACACCACGCGCGGCCCAAACAGCATGCCCAGGGACGACGGCACCAGGGCCACGCCCAGCCCGGCCGCCACCAGGCTCAGCACGGCCGCCAGCTCCACCGTGGTCTGCGCCACCCGGGGCGCAAAGCCGGCCTGCACGCAGCACTGCACCATGTGCTCGGCATGGGCTGATGAGTCGCGGCGCAGCATCACGAAGGCCTCGCTGCGCAGGTCCTTCAAGGCCAGTGCCTTGCGCGCCGCCAGCGGGTGGCCGGGCGGCAAAGCCGCCACCACAGGGTCGGGCCACAGCAGGGTGCTGGCGAGCTGGTCGTCGTTGACGGCCGTGCGCGAGATGCCCACATCGATGCGTTTGTCGCGCAGGGCCGCCTGCTGCAGCGAAGGCTGCATCTCGTGCAGCACCACATCCACGCCCGGATGGCTTTGCCGGTAGCGCGCCAGCGCCGCCGGAAACGGCCCGAGGAAATGCGAGCCCGACAGTCCCACTTCAATGCGCCCCGCCTGCCCCTGGCCGATGGCAGCCACACGCTGGCGCGCCGTGTCCAGCCGCTCCAGCACCGCGCGTGCATCCACCAGATAGGCCTGGCCTGCCAGCGTCAGCTCCACGCGCCGGCTGGTGCGCACGAACAGCTGGGCGCCCAGTTCTTGTTCCAGCTGGGCGATCTGCAGACTCAGCGGCGGCTGCGAGACATGCAGGCGCTGCGCGGCGCGTGTGAAGCTCAGCTCTTCCGCCAGGGCGACGAAGTAACGCAGATGGCGCAGTTCCATTGATACTTATCAGGTCTTGATCAAGACCAACAATATATTGGACTGTTGATTCGCTTGTTTCCACAATACCCTCACTACAACATCTGGTGGAGACAAACATGACGATCAAGCACAGCCTGTTGGCTGCCACGCTGGCCCTCTCGGGCCTGGCCATGGCGCAAGACAACTACCCCAGCAAGGCCATCACGCTCACCGTGCCTAACCCGCCTGGCGGCGTGGTGGACACCTCAGCCCGCCTGCTCAACGAGCCCCTGGCGCGCGTGATCGGCCAGCCCGTGGTGATTGACAACAAGGCGGGCGGCAGCGGCAACGTGGCCTACGGCGCTGTAGCCCGCGCAAAACCCGATGGCTACAACCTGCTGATCTCGTACTCGGCCTACCACGTGGGCAACCCGGCCCTCACCCCCAGCCTGCCCTGGGAGGCCAAGGACTTCGCCCCCGTCGCGCTGCTCACCGTGGCCACCAACGTGATTGCGGCCCACCCCTCGGTGCCAGCCAACAACCTCAAGGAATTCATCGCCTACCTCAAGGCCAACCCGGGCAAGGTGAACTACGCCTCGCAGGGCAACGGCTCGCTGTCGCACATCGGCACCGAGATCTTCAAGCAGCAAAGCGGCACCTTCATGACCCACATCCCCTACCGTGGCTCGGGCCCAGCGGTGGCCGATGTGCTGGCGGGCCAGGTGCAGGTGTTCATCACCACGCCACCGTCGGTCATGCAGCATGTGGTCAGCGGCAAGCTCAAGGCCTTTGCCGTCACCGGC
>DAIQRN010000418.1:0-3051 GCA_036786185.1 Acidovorax sp.
ACCATGGCGAGCCCCACCAAGCCTTCAAGCAGAAACGTGAAGGTTGCGATGAAACAAAAGGCCATGAAGCGAAGCATGGCCGCGATGGTACGTTGAAAGGTGGGATATGGCAACGGCAAAGGAACTGCGGGCAAAACTGGTCATCGATGCCGAGACCGAGGGTGAAAAGAGTGTTGAAGCGCTGGTTGTCGATGTAGAGAAACTGGCCGCTGCTGGCGGTGATGCGGCCCCCCGGCTCCAGCTGCTGGCCGCCGAGCTGCGTGGTCTGGCGCAGCAGCAGGGGCTGGTGGACCAGTTTGCGCGGCTGAAGGCGCAGACGGCGGCCTACGCGGCGGAGGCGGAAAAAGCCCAGGCCAGCACCAAAGCCGCAGCCCTGGCCCTGAAGGAAAAACAACAGGCCCTGGTGCAGGCGCAGGCGGCTGAACAGGCCGCTGCTGCCAGCCTCGCCGATGTGCGCCAGCAACATGAGCAGCTGGGTCAGGCCGTGGCGGCCGCCACGGCGGAGCTCAAGGAGCTGGGCGCGGCCTCGAAAGAGGCGGGGGCCGATACAGCGCTGCAGGCCGACCGCATGAAAGATGTGCGCGCCCAGCTGGGCGTGCTGCAGGCCGAATACCGGGAGACCGGCGCCCAGGTGAAGGTGCTGGCAGCGCAGCAGCGCGAATCGGCCACCGCAATGCGCCAGGTCGGCGCCGAAGTGAAGGGGGCGACACAGGCCTTTGATGTCCAGCGCACGGCGGCGCAGAAGGCGAACCAGGCGTATGCCCAAGGCCGCGAGGAGCTGCAGCGCACGCGCGACGCCATGAGCGCGGTGGGCGTGTCCAGTGCCAACCTGGCCGCCGCCCAGGTGCGCATTCGCCGCGAGATGGAGCTGGTGCGCGACCGCGTGGCCCAGGTGGGAACGGCACACACTGAGATGGCAGCGAAGGCGCAGGCCGCAACAGCTTCTACAGTGCGGTCCCACCGCGAGCTGAGCGACAAGGTGCACTCCATCAGCAAGGAGCTGGCGCTGCTGCGCAGTGCCTACATCGGATTGCAGGGGGTGATGAGCGGCGGGCATGCCCTCAAGGGGCTGGCAGACACGGCCGATGAGGTGAACAACCTGCAGGCTCGCGTGAAGCTGGCCACGGGCGACGGTGAACTGTTCAACCAGATGTGGGAGCGGGTTACCCAAACCGCGCTGCGAACGCATAGCGCCTTGGAGGGCACGGGCACGCTGTTTGCACGTATTGCCGCGACGGGCAAGGATGCGGGCTTGTCGGCGGAGAAGGCTGCGGAACAGAGCCTTGCGGTGGTCGAGACCATCAATCAGGCGGTGCAGCTCTCGGGCGGTTCGGCCGAGTCGGCAAATGCAGCGATCACACAGCTGATCCAGGGGCTGCAGTCCGGCGTGGTGCGCGGCGAGGAATTCAACTCGATCATGGAACAGGCGCCGCGCCTGGCGCAGGCACTGGCTGACGCCCTGGGTGTGACAAAGGGGCAGCTGCGCGCCATGGCCGAGGAAGGCAGGCTGACGTCGGAGGTGGTGATCAATGCCCTGAAATCACAGGCCAAGGCGGTGAAGGATGAATTTGCAACGCTGCCCGCGACGATCGGCCGGTCGGTGCAAGACCTGTCCACGGCGTGGTCGATTTTTATCAACGAGACGGACAAGGCCAACGGTGTCTCAGCCCGTGTGGCGGGCGCCATCGACTTGGTGGCGAACAACTTGGGCACCTTGATGGAGGTGGCGGCCAAGGCTGGTCAAGTGATGGTCGCAGTGTTTGCCGCTCGCACGTTGCAGGCCGCCCAGCGGTACGGATTGGAGCTCTTGAAAGCGGCTGAGGGCACAAACACATTCACCGTAGCGCAGGGGCGGAGTGCTGGGGCGATTCATGCGGTGAACGTTGCCATGCAGAGGTACGCCTCGATTGCCAGGACGGTGGGGTATGCCGCGATCGCCAACGAGGTGCTTTCCATCGTCTCCAACTACGCCCGTTACCGCGAGGAACTGCAAAAGCACATCGCGATGAATGCCGAGGTGCAAAAGAAGCAAGAGCAGGTGGTGCAGCGCCTCAAGGCGATCTCGGACTCCACAGGGGTCGTGGTCACCTCCATGGCGGAGTTTGACTCGGCGCTGGCGCGGGGGCTGATTGTTCAGGATGAGGCCACTGGCAAATGGCTATCTGCGGCCCAGGCGCAGGAGCAGCTGGGCAAGGCGACCAGCAAGACGGCGGAGGAGCTGGCAAGCCTGAAGGCCACCGAGATCGTCAAGCAGTTCCAGGAGCTCGCCGAAAAGGGCAAGGACGTTGAGGAGTCGTTCAAAGAAATATCCAAGGCCCTGGACTTCAACAAGCCGGAGAACATCAACGGGTTGATTCGCGCGCTCAACGCGCTGTCCTCGGCCGGTCGCCTGTCGGCCGACGAAACCAAAAAGGCCTGGCAGACCGCGCTGGCGGCGATGAACCCCCAGCAGCTGGAGAGCACGCTGGCCCGTGCGCGGCTGGCCTACGCGGAGGCGTCCATAGGCGCAGAGCAGCTTGCCCAGATCAACGAGCTGGTGCTGGCGGCGAGCTTTGACAGGCTGGGTGTGAACGCGGCGCAGGCGCTGGGCAAGATCAGCACGGGTGCGCAAGAGGCCATCGATTCGGTGGCCCTGGTGGCGCGCAGTGCGGTGGAGGCCGGGGCGAGCGTGCAGGATGCGGCCCGCGCCCTCGAAATGGCCTTTGCAGCCGCGATCCCCAAAGCCGACAGCCTGGAGGCCATCGACGCCCTGCAAAAGCAGCTCAAGGCCATGGGTGAGGCGGGCAAGATCAGCGCCGAGGGCATAGAGCGCACGCAGGCGGCCCTGGACAAGCAGCGCGCCACCATCGAGGGCCAGATACCGGGCATCCAGAGCCTGGAGGAGGCACTGCGCAACCTGGGCGTGAAGCCGCAGAAGGAGCTGGATGCGCTGGCCACATCCGCCAAGCAGGCATTCGACGCGGTGAAGGCCAGCGGCACGGCCACGCCGCGCGAGATCAGCGAAGCCTGGAAAGCCATGGCGGAAGCGTCTATTGAGGCCAACAACGGTGT
>DAIQRN010000419.1:0-3048 GCA_036786185.1 Acidovorax sp.
TAGATTTCCACCACCCGGCCGCGCGGCAGGCCGCCCACGCCCAGGGCGATGTCCAGGCCCAGCGAGCCGGTGGAGACGACCTGGA
Organism: Acidovorax sp.; assembly: GCA_036786185.1. Lineage (GTDB taxonomy): Bacteria > Pseudomonadota > Gammaproteobacteria > Burkholderiales > Burkholderiaceae_C > Acidovorax. The sequence continues at coordinate 86 of DAIQRN010000419.1, forward strand.
TGTCCTCGATGACCTCGCCTTCGCCCAGGCGCATGATGGTGCCCTTGCCGAACTGCTTTTCGATCTGGGCCAGCGCGGCGGCCAGGGCCTTGGCTTTTTCGGTGTTGGCGGCGGCGTTGCCTTTGACGGGTGCGTCCATGAAATGCTCCTTGGGTTGAATCTGGATGGGATGACAGGCTGGATACTTGAACAGTAGTTTAGGGGCATCCGCATCCATCTCCAATGAATTTTTAGTCAGTTTGCCTGACAATCACCGAATGGCCGATGCACCCCCCGACCCCTTCCACGACGACCGCTGGCGCCAGGCCCACCTGGGCCGCCTGCTGGGCCACGCCCTGCGGCGCTTTGACGCCCGCGTACTGCAGCTCATGGCGCGCAATGTGGAGGTGCCGCTGGCGCTGTCCAACCTGGCCGCGCGCGACCAGGTGAGCGCCGCGCACATCCACATCACGCGCCACCTGGCCCTACAGGGCGACCGGCTGACCGACCTGGCCCAGCGCGCCGGCATGACCAAGCAGGCCATGGCCACCCTGGTGGACCAGTGCGAGGCCTGGGGCCTGGTCACACGCACGGCCGACCCGCTGGATGCGCGCGCGCGCCGCGTGGGCTTCACGCCCACGGGCCTGGCCTGGCTGCAGGCCTTTCGAGACGCGGTGGCCCAGGCCGAGGCCGAGTTCCGCGCCGAGGTGGGCGCCGAGGTGGCCACGGTGGTGCAGCTGGGGCTGGAGGCCTATGCCAACGGCTGATCCGCGCGACTAGACCTTGCCTACGCCTTGCCGCGGTGGACGGTGATGACGAAGCTCTCCTTGACTTCCTCCATCACCACGTAGCTGTTGGACTGCGCCGGCACCGGCATCTGCTGCAGGATGGAGCCCAGCAGGCTGCGGTATTCGGACATGCCCGCCAGGCGCGCCTTGACCAAGTAGTCGAAGCTGCCCGAGATCAGGTGGCATTCCAGCACCTCGGGCACGTTCTGCAGCTCGTCGCGCACCTTCTTGAAGATCTGCTCGGACTTCTGCGCCAGGGTGATTTCCACGAACACCAACAGGCTTTTGCCCAGGGCCGTGGGGTTCACGCGCGCATGGTAGCCGGTGATCACGCCCTGCGCCTCCAGGCGCTTGACGCGCTGCGAGCAGGGCGAGGTGGACAGGCCCACACGCTCGCCCAGCTCGGTCATGGTCAGGCGGCCGTCCTGCTGCAGCAGCTCGAGAATGCGCCGGTCTATGGTGTCGAGTTCAGACATTGCTGCAAAGAGGGTGGTTTGTGAGTCAAAACAGCAGACATTGCTGTTTTAAGGCCAAATTTCAGCAAAAGATTAGCATGGAAATCCATAAAGTCACGACTATTCATCGAACATTGGAAGCAAGCCATGAAAGTCGTTGTCCTGGGCGCTGGCGTGATCGGCGTGACCACCGCCTACTACCTGGCCCGTGCGGGCGCCGAGGTCACCGTGATCGACCGCCAGGACGGCCCGGCGCTCGATACCAGCTTCGCCAATGCTGGCCAGGTTTCGTTCGGCTACTCCACGCCTTGGGGCGCGCCCGGCATCCCGACCAAGGCGCTCCAATGGATGTTCGAGAAGCACGCGCCGCTGTCCATCCGCCCCGACGGCAGCCTGTTCCAGTTGCGCTGGATGGCGCAGATGCTGCGCAATTGCTCGGCCGAGCGCTACGCGGTGAACAAGGAGCGCATGCTGCGCCTGTCCAACTACAGCCGCGAGTGCCTGCAGCAACTGCGTGCCGACACCGGCATCCAGTACGAAGGGCGCCAGGCTGGCACCTTGCAGCTGTTCCGCTCGCAAAAGCAGGTCGATCAGGCCCAGCTGGACATGGCCGTGCTCCAGGAATGCGGCATTGACTACGAACTGCTCGACCCCGCCGGCGTGGCCCGCGCCGAGCCCGCGCTGGCGCAGGCCGACGCCACCATTGCCGGTGGCCTGCGCCTGCCGGCGGACGAGACCGGCGATTGCTTCAAGTTCACCAACCAGCTGGCCCGGATGGCCGAGGCGCTGGGCGTGACGTTTCGTTTTTCCACGTCGGTGCACGCACTGCTGTTCGATGGCCAGGGCGCCGTCAACGGCGTGCAGTTGGAAGGCGCGGAGTGCGAGGTCGTCCAGGCCGACCGCTATGTGCTGGCCATGGGCAGCTATTCGCGCAATCTGCTGCTCAGCACCGGCCTGGACATCCCGGTCTACCCGGTCAAGGGCTACTCGCTGACCATTCCCATCGTTGACGAGGCGCTCGCACCGGTCTCCACGGTGCTCGACGAGACCTACAAGATCGCGCTCACGCGCTTTGACAACCGCATCCGCGTGGGCGGCATGGCCGAGCTGTCCGGCTTCGACAAGACCTTGCGCCCGCAGCGCCGCGCCACGCTGGAGATGGTCACCCGCCAGCTCTTCCCGGGTGGCGACCTGGCAAAGGCCGAATTCTGGACCGGCCTGCGCCCCATGACGCCAGACAGCACGCCCATCGTGGGCCGCACGCCGCACAAGAACCTGTACCTGAACACCGGCCACGGCACGCTGGGCTGGACCATGGCCTGCGGCTCGGGCCAGCTGCTGGCCGACATCGTCACCGGCCGCCAGACGGGCATCTCCACGCAGGGCCTGTCCGTGGACCGCTACCTGGGCAGCGCACCGTCCCTGCCCCTGCGCCAACCCAGCGGCAAGGCCGCGTAGGACCCCAACGGCCTGCCCGCCCAGGCGCTCGGGCAGGTCCATAGCTCCTAGAATCGGCCATGGTGCCCGGAGCCCACTGGGGGCTTCGCGGATTCCAGGAGACAACCATGCGCATCCTCATCGCAGAAGACGACCAAGTGCTGGCCGATGGCCTGCTGCGCACGCTGCGCGCCTCTGGTGCTGTCGTGAACCATGTGGCCAGCGGCAGCGAGGCCGACGCGGCCTTGTTGACCAACAACGAGTTCGACCTGCTCATCCTGGACCTGGGCCTGCCCAAGATGCA
>DAIQRN010000420.1:0-3039 GCA_036786185.1 Acidovorax sp.
TGGGCCTGCGCGCCAAGGGCCTGCGCAGCGTGGCCATCCTGCCGCTGGGCTACCGCGCGGATGAAGGCGACTGGCTGGTGAACCTGAAAAAGGTGCGCCGCCCCCGCGAGCAATTTGTGACGGCCGTTTGATGCCCTGATGGTTTGATTGAAGTGGTTGCCGCCTGTGGAAACACAGGCGGTTTTTTTATGGGCGGCACGGTGCCGCCCCCATCACCGCGGGTGACGGCGGCCGTTGAGCAGCACGCTCACGGCCGTGTGGCGCACCAGCAGCTGGTAGCTGGCCAAACTCAGGGCTGAGGTCGCGGCAATGTTCACCGCCATCTTCACCCCGGCGGGCCAATCCAGCCCAAACATCAGCGCACCCAGGCCAATGGTCATGGGCATGTGCACCAAATACACCCAGTAAGAACTGTCGGCCAGGTAGCTGAGCCAGGCGCTGGGGCGCGGCACATGGGCCAGAAAGCCGCCGATGAGGGCCAGGCTCCAGCACCAGGACGTGGCGTTGTAGCTCAGCGCCACGCCCAGGCGCAGCGCAGGGGGCAGGCCCGAGGCGCTGCGGGGCTGTGCACCGAACAGGGCACCCGTGATGAAGAACAACACCAGCCCCGCGGCGGCGTACCAGGGCCAGCGCCGCACGCAGTGCGCCAGCAGCGCGGCACGCTTCCCATGCAACGCCAGCCCAAAGCCGAAGAACAGGCCGTTGTGCACCCACTCTGTCCAGGGCGGCAGAAACGAGCCGTTGGGTTGCAGCAACCCATCGGGGTACAGCATGCCAATGCCGGCCAGGGGCAGCGTCAGCAGGGCAATGCCCCAGGGCGTGCGCCCCAGCTGGGCCAGCCACCGGCCCAGCCATGGGGCGGCATCGGGTGCAAAGCGTGCCAGCCCGGCGTGGGCCAGCGCCGTACCCAGGCTGAGCCACAGCAGCATCCACAAGAACCACAAATGCATGGTGGACAGCCCTTGGGGCGCGCTGGGTGCGGTCTGCATCAGGGCCAGGTCCAGCCCCCAGGTGCCGCGTGCCATGCGGTGCAGAAAAGCCAGGGCCAACGCCCCGCACAGGGCAAAGATGGGCGGCCAAAACACCACGAAGGGCAAGCCCAGCCGCCGCAGTCGGTTGTGGGCCATGGCGCAGGCGCCGCGCCGCTCGATCAGCAGCGCCACAAAAAAGCCCGCCAGGATGAAGAACACCGGCATGCGAAACGCGTGGATGAACGCCATCAGCAAGTCGGCCGTGGGCGTGGTCTGGCTATCGCGCCAGGGCAGGGGCGAAGGCCCGGCGATGTAGATCACGGCCACATGCAGGACGATGCCCAGCCACATCATGGCGGCGCGCAGGTTGTCCAGGGCGTAAAGCCGTTCGGGGCCGTCAGGGCGATGGGGGTGATGAGGGGAATGCTGGTGCACGGAAGACATGGGCCCACTGTAGACCCTCACGTTGCGTGAGGGTCAAGCCTGCGCGGTCCGATGTTCTTGCGCATGTGCCGCAGCCGCTGCGCCAATAAATCCGCGCACCGCCGGGCTCAGCCAGCCGCCTGCATGCAACAAGGGCTCGGCGGCGTGGGCTGCCAGCAACCTGGCCTGCAGTGTGGCGCTGCCCCGGCAGAGCTGATCCATCAGCCCGGCCCAGTGGCCCAGGGCCTGAAGTGCATCCGGGCCGTGGGGCTCTGCACCGCTTGCCAGCAATCCCTGCACCTCATCCTCCAGCGCCTGCCACTGGCGGGCGGTCACAAAGCCCAGCTGGCTCAGTTCCTCGCGCGTGAAGTAACGCCCCAGCACCTCCAGGCGCAACGCGATGGCGCACTCCATGAACTCGATCATGGCGCCGCTGGGGGCGTGGTTGAGGCTGTGCGCCGAAGGCTCGTGGCGGTACATGTGGCCCCAACGGTCCATCAGATCCATGTCGCCCTCCATCCACTCCAGCATCAGCACCATCCAGCGGTTGGCCAGGCGCTGCACCTCGTCGGCATCTGGCGGCAATCCGCGCTGCATCGCTGCATGGACCTGCTCCGTCAGCGCGATCCATTCATGCGCCACCAGGGGCCAGCGCTCAAAAATGCGCTTGAGCTCGGCGGCGCTGAAATACTTGCCGTAGGTGGACATCAGCGCCAGCGTTTCCAGCCAATTGCCCATGTCGGGCTGGGCGCCAGCCACCAGGCCATCGTGCATCAGGGCCAGACGGCCCCGCAGTTCGGTGGCCTGCTGGATCTGCACATCCAGCGCATGCAGCTGCTGCGCCAGCACGCGCTTGGCGTCCAAGCCCACGTCCTGCAGCAGCTCACCAATGTGGGCCAGCGGCAAGCCCATGTGCCGCAGCGCCTGGATGCCATGTAGCCGCTGCACATCTGCAGGGCTGTAGAGGCGGTAGCCCGACTCTGACCGCCCCGACGGCGTGAGCAGGCCAATGGCATCGTAGTGGTGCAGCGTACGAACCGTCAGGCCCGAGCGCTGCGCCAGCTCGCCCACCTTCAGCATCACCGCGCTCAGCGCTTCACAGAAATCAGTTCTACCTCGAAGTTCAAGGTGGTGTTGGGCGGAATCACCCCACCCGCGCCACGCTCACCATACGCAATGCTGGCGGGGCAGGTCAGCTTGGCCTTGCCGCCCGGCTTCATGCGCTGCACACCTTCCGTCCAGCAAGGAATGACGCGGTTCAGCGGAAACTCGGTGGGCTCGCCACGCTTGTAAGAGCTGTCGAACTCCTTGCCGTCCAGGAACATGCCCTTGTAATGCACCTTCACGGTGTCAGTGGCCATGGGCGACTCGCCAGTGCCGTCCTTGATCGATTCATAGACCAGGCCACTGGCGGTGGTGACAGGTTTGGCTTGTGCCATGGCGGCGGGGGCGATGGCCAGCGAAGTGAGCAGGGCAAAAAGAACGCGCATGAAGAAAGCTCCGAAAAAAACAAAGGCCGATGGTAGGGCCTTGGGTGTGACGTGAGGGAGGCAAGGCGATGCGGATTGGGGCGCTATCTGCCTGCAGGGGTGGGCAGCCGGTAGTGCAGAGGGGGCGCAACGCTTTAAAAGTAATAGCTGCCAGC
>DAIQRN010000421.1:0-3015 GCA_036786185.1 Acidovorax sp.
CAAAAAGACCTCCAGCGCTTGTTCAGCAAGCGCTAAAAGCTATCAATTAAATAGCAATCCCATGGCCCGCCCCCGCCCCGCCACGCCCCAGGACATCGGAGATGGAGAAGACCGCCTGGTGGATGCCGAAGGCGAGTTGATCGACGCATTCTGGGAAGGGGCCTGATACGGATTTGCCTTCAACCGTATAACGTCGTTGGTTCGCCTTGCCGTGCTACAGCACTGTCTTCGGCTTCCCGCCTAGTTATCCGATTGAAGGCAAACCCGTATGACGCCGCTCACCCCACCTCGGGGGCATCCGCCTCCAGCTCGGCCGCCAGCCAGCCGCGCAGGCTGTTCACAAAGGCCCAGGCCTCTGCGCGCGGCACATCCTGCAGGCGCAGCACCGCCTCCACCACCCGCCCCTCGCGCAGCGCCAGTGCGCGGCTCACGCCGGGCAGCAGGCCCGACGACAGCGGCGGGGTCACCCAGCGGCCGTCCACCAAGGCGGCGATGTTGCCGAAAGTGCCCTCGGTGATCTCCCCGGCCTCGTTCCACAGCACGGTGTCGAACACGCCGCTGCCCGGCTCCGGCGCAAACGCCGCGTAGTGCGCGCGCCGCGTGGTCTTGTAGCGCACGAACTCGCTGTGCGCGGCCTCGAAAGGCTGGTCCGCCAGACGCAGCCGCACGGGTTCGTCGGTGGGGTGCAGCGCAAAGGTTTCGGCGCGCGAGCTGCCGTCGGCGGCCAGCAGCAGGCGCACGCGCCAGGCGCCGTGCATGTGCTGCAGCACGGCGATCTGCAGCTCCTGCCGCGCAGCGTGCGGGTTCCACGGATAGCCGAAGTGCACCGCCGCCTCGCCCATGCGCTGAAGGTGCGAGTCGGCATGCTGCAGCCGTCCATCCCGCAGCGCCAGGGTTTCCAGAATCTCGAATGGCATGCTGGCCCGCTCCACGAAGGCGCGCTTGGTCGCCCATTCCCGCCATTCTGCGCCTGTCTCGGCATCCGAGGTGATGCCGCTGCCAATACCGCAATGCGCCGCCCAGGCGCCCGCGCCCCGGCCCTGCAGCACCACGGTGCGGATGGGCACGTTGAAGGTGGCGGCCACGCAGTGCAGGCCGTCCGGGCCCGCCGCGCCATGGGGCCGCACCACACCCACGGCGCCGCAGTACACGCCGCGCGGCGCGCCTTCCAGCGCATGGATCATCTGCATCGCCCGCACCTTGGGCGCGCCGGTGACGGAGCCGCAGGGGAACAGCGCGGCAAACACATCCATCAAGGTGGTGCCAGGCCGCGTGCGCGCCACCACATCGGAAGTCATCTGCCACACGGTGGGGAGCTTTTGGGTGGCGAACAGCACGGGCACCTGCACGCTGTGCGGCTGCGCGATGCGCGAGAGGTCGTTGCGCAGCAGGTCCACGATCATCACGTTCTCGGCCCGCTCCTTGGGCGCCGTGCGCAGGTGCTCGGCCTGCCGCGCGTCGTGCTCTGGCGTGGCGCCGCGCGCGGCCGTGCCCTTCATGGGGCGCGCCAGAATGCGGCCGCCGTCGGGGGCATCCTGCCAGTCAAAGAACAGCTCGGGCGAGACGGAGAGCACCTGTTCGCCCCCCGCATCGATGTGCGCCGTGTAGCCGCCCGGCTGGGCGCGCTGCAAGGCGGCAAACAGCGCGGCGGGGCTGCCCTGCAACGTGCCAGAGAGCGGCGCGGTGTGGTTGACCTGGTACAGCTCGCCCGCGCGGATGGCCTGCTGGATGCGCGCCAGGGCGGCGTCAAACGCGGCGCGGTCGTGGCCGCCCTGCCACCGGACCTGGTGCGGCGCATGGGCGCTGCTGTCTGCGGTCTCGCCGGGCCAGGGCTGCGGCGCGTCGTACACGGCAAACCAGGCCAGCGGGCCGTCGGCCGTGTGCACCTGCAGCGCGGTGTCGAACGCCGGGGCCGCCTCGTAGCGCACATAGCCCACGCACCAACGGCCCTGCTGCGCGGCGGCGTGCACGGCCTGCAGCACGCCGCGCACCTCGTGCAACGCATGGGCCATCAGCACCGCGCGCGGTGCGCCGAAGGCGTGGCGCAGGCGCGGGGCCGTGGCGTCCAGCGGCTGGGTGAAGTCGATGCGCGCCGTGGTCATGGTTTTGAACAAAATAAGCCTCTAGCGCTTATCCATCAAGCGCTACCAGCTATCAATTGTGAAGCAAACCTGCTAGGCAGCGCCAATGTGCGGAACCAAACCCGCCGCTGGCTGACCGCTCTTGAGCGCCGCCGTGAAGGCCAGCATGCGATCAATGGGCTGGCGGGCGCGCGGGATCAGCGCCGGGTCCACATGGACCGCGTTGGCGCCGGTTTGCAGCACGCGGGCCACGTCGGCCAGGCCGTTCATGGCCATCCAGGGGCAGTGGGCGCAGCTCTTGCAGGTGGCGCTGTTGCCGGCCGTGGGCGCCTCGTAGAAGGTCTTGCCGGGGTTGAGCGTGCGCAGCTTGTGCATCATGCCGTTGTCGGTGGCCACGATGAACTCGGTGGCGTCCAGGGTGCGCGCGGCGTTCAGGATGCCCGAGGTGGAGCCCACGGCATCGGCCAGGGCGATCACGTCGGCGGGGCTTTCGGGGTGCACCAGCACCTTGGCGTGCGGATGCTCCTTTTTCAGGGCCTGCAACTCGAAGGCCTTGAACTCGTCGTGCACGATGCAGGCGCCGTTCCACATCACCATGTCGGCGCCGGTTTCGCGGCGGATGTAGTCGCCCAGGTGGCGGTCGGGTGCCCACAGGATTTTTTGCCCGGCGTCCTTCAGGGCGCGCACGATGTCGAGCGCGCAGCTCGATGTCACCAGCCAGTCGGCACGCGCCTTCACGGCGGCGCTGGTGTTGGCATACACGACCACGGTGCGGTCGGGGTGCTGGTCGCAAAAGGCGCTGAATGCATCGGCCGGGCAGCCCAGGTCCAGCGAGCAGGTGGCGTCCAGGTCGGGCATGAGCACGGTCTTTTCGGGCGACAGGATCTTGGCCGTCTCGCCCATGAAGCGCACGCCGCTCACCACCAGGGTCTGC
>DAIQRN010000422.1:0-3013 GCA_036786185.1 Acidovorax sp.
GCCAAGCTCGCGCACAGCGCCCCAGCCAAGGCTGCAGCGCCTGCACCCGCAGCGGCCCAGGGCAATGATGATGAGTGGGAGAGCTTTTGAATAATAGCCAAGCTGCAGTACGCGGCCTAAATGCTATGTAAGTGATAGCTGCCAGCGCTTAGAGGGAAAGCGCTGGAGCCAGTTTTCTCGATATCCTTAAAGTGGCAGCGTCAGCGTTATCCACTTACTGGCAAGGCGATAAACTTTGCCGATGCAAGTTGCATCAGCCTCCACTCATCCTCCAAAAGACTCCCTACCGTTTTATGCACTGCACGGTCACGAGCCTCTGTGGCCGCAAGATGCTGGACCGAGCGACTGTGATGCGGGCATTCAGACTGTCTGGCTCTCCATCGACTGATGGCTCATCAGAGAAATGCCTTGACTTGAAGTTTGCGTGCGTGGGTTAGTCAAAAACGACGGCTAGCCCGTGATCCCGCGGCGAAAATGACGGGTTACCTAAAAATAGAAAGCCAATGACGTATCTGTACCAAGCGCTCTCCCAGCGCGTAGACGCATGGCGCACCGCCAACTATCCGTGCGACGAATTCCCCGCCATCCGAGAGATTCTGGAGTTCGCGCTGGAAGAAGGCGACTCTGGCCAACTGCGCTATCTGCGCCGGGCCCAACTGCGTGCCCTGGAAACCTACTGGTACCTGCGCCTGGTGTTGGGCACCCCCAAAGTGCCCGAGCTGTATGAGCAACTATTTGAAGACCTGCCCGACCGACTCGACGCCATGGGCGTCAATGAAAAGCTGTTCAAGGAAGCCAAGTACAACTACAGCGCCTTGATCCAGCGGGTGCGTGAAGACAACCAGTTTGTCCGCGACAACCATCTGGAAAGCCTGCGCGAATCCCTGACGCTGGACTACGCCAGCTACATCCTCGCGCTGGCCATGGGTGCGGGCAAAACCATTTTGATGGGCTCCATCGTGGCCACCGAATTTGCCATGGCCATGGAATACCCCGAAGGCCCGTTTGTGCAAAACGCGCTCATCTTCGCGCCCGGCAAAACCATCTTGAGCGCGCTGCGCGAACTGGCCGACGTGCCTTACGACAAGCTGCTGCCGCCCCGCATGCACAAGCCCTTTGCGGCCAGCCTCAAGCTCACCTTCACCCGCGATGGCGACAAGCAAATCCCCATCGTCTGGGGCAGCACGTTCAACGTCATCGTCACCAACACCGAAAAAATCCGCATCCAAAAGCCCAACGTGCGCGCCAATGCCCAGCAAGCGCGTTTGTTTGCGGGCACCAAGGCGGAAGAGCAAACCGAGCTGGCCAACCTGCGCCTGCAGGCCGTGGCCTCGTTGCCGCACCTGGCCGTGTTCTCGGACGAAGCTCACCACACCTATGGCCAAAAACTGCTGGGCAAGTGGGAGAAGGACAAGGAAACCGGCGAGCTGGTGTTCAAGGACGACGGCATCAAAAAAGTGCGCCGCACCATCGACTACCTGGCCGCCGAGACCAACTTGGTCGTCGTCATCAACGCCACCGGCACGCCGTATTTTGAACGCCAGCCCCTGCGCGACGTGGTGGTGTGGTACGGGTTGGGCGAAGGCATTCGTGACGGTGTGTTGAAAGAGCTGGCGAACAACATCAAGGTGTTTGACCTGGGCGACGGCGAAGCAGACACCCTGGTTGCCAACGTGATTGAAGACTTTGTGCGCGATTACTGGGCCGTGCGCTTGCCGCCTGTGGGCGGCAACCCCGGCGCGCCCGCACGCCTGGCCCTGTACTTTCCCAACATCGAAACCCGCGACGAACTGCGCGGTGCGGTGGAATCGGCCCTGGCCCTGCGCGGCATTGGTACTGACACCATCTTGGCGGTGGACGGCAAAAGCAGCGAAGCCACGCGCCGCCAGTTTGAGGCCGTGGCCCGCAACCCCGACGCTCCCGAGCGCGTGCTGCTCTTGGTCAACATGGGCACTGAGGGCTGGAACTGCCCCAGCCTGTTTGCCACCGCCTTGGTGCGCAAGCTGGCCAACAGCAACAACTTTGTGCTGCAAGCCGCCACACGCTGCCTGCGCCAGGTGCCCGGCAATACCGTGCCCGCCCGCGTGTACCTGACCGACAGCAACAAAAAAACGCTCGAATCCCAACTGGCCGAAACCTACGGCACATCGCTCAAAGACCTGGGTGCCCAGCAGGCCGAGCGGGTGGAGCGCGAAATCGTGCTGCACCGGCCGCACCTGCCGCCGCTGCTCATCAAAAAGCGCGTGCTTCGCTACCGCCGCAAGGTGGGCGACCCCGCCAGCACCGCGCCGCTGCACTTCACCGTGCCCACCGATGTGGCGGCCCCCGCAGGCATCACGGTAGAAACCTTGACACCCGTGCAAACCGCATCGGGCAACACCACGCTGCAAAAGGTGGATGGCGGCGGCGACCAGCTGCCCGCCCCGCCGCCCGAGCTGGACGCCTACACCGCAGCCGCCGAGCTGGCTGCCAACTACCACCTGCCCACCGCCGAAGTGTTGGCCGCCCTGCGCCAAGCCTACGGTGCGGGCGCCGACGTGCCCAACTACCACCTCGACGCCCTGGGCCTGCAAATCGAGGCGCAGCGGGCGCAGTACGAAGCCCACTTCGAAGAAATCGACGTGGCCATTGCCTTGGTGAAGGCCGACGGCTTTGACCGCACCGAGCGCGGCGGCTGCACCGTGTACACCGCCCGCATCAGCTTTGCCAAAGATAAAGAAAAGCTCTACCTCAGCGCCGCAGACACCGCAGACGCCACCCATGCACTGGCGCGCAGCTTTCACTACGAGGGCTACAACTTTGACTCGCTGCCCGAGGCGGGCTTTTTGCAGTGGACGCTGGGCCAGTTGCAGAACGAGGCCCACCAGATCGAAGGCGTGTGGTTTACCGGCGGCATCACCGACCCCGCCAAGACCGACCTTTACGCTGAATACCTGGGCGACGATGGCCGCTGGCACCGCTACACCCCCGACTTTGTGCTGCGCCGCGCCGACGGCAAACACCTGGTGGTCGA
>DAIQRN010000423.1:0-2996 GCA_036786185.1 Acidovorax sp.
TCGAGTACGTGGTGCTCGACGAGGCCGACCGCATGCTGGACATCGGCTTTTTGCCTGACCTGCAGCGCATCCTGTCCTACCTGCCCAAGACCCGCACCACGCTGCTGTTCTCAGCCACCTTCTCACCCGAGATCAAGCGCCTGGCCAGCAGCTACCTGCAGAACCCCATCACCATCGAGGTGGCACGCCCGAACGAGACGGCCTCCACGGTGGAGCAGCGCTTTTACAGTGCGGGCGACGATGACAAGCGCCGTGCCATCCACCAGGTGCTCAAGACACGCGGCCTCAAACAGGCCTTCATCTTCGTCAACAGCAAGCTCGGCTGCGCCCGTCTGGCGCGCAGCCTGGAGCGCGAAGGCCTCAAGACCGCCGCGCTGCATGGCGACAAGAGCCAGGACGAGCGCCTCAAGGCGCTGGAAGCCTTCAAGAGCGGCGAGGTGGACCTGCTGGTGTGTACCGACGTGGCCGCGCGCGGCCTGGACATCAAGGACGTGCCCGCGGTATTCAACTTCGACGTGCCCTTCAACGCCGAAGACTATGTGCACCGCATCGGCCGAACGGGCCGCGCGGGTGCATCGGGCCTGGCTGTCACGCTGGTGTCGGGCAGCGATACGCGCCTGGTGGCTGACATCGAGAAGCTCATCAAGAAGAAGATCGAACTCGAAGCCATCGAGTACGACGAGGACCGCCCCCGGGGCCGCATCAACGACGGCCGCCGCGCCTGGCGCGAGGCGGAAGAAGGCCGAGGCAGCGGGCGCGAACGCCGCGAGCCGCGCGAGCCGCACCGTGGCGGCTTCCGTCCTGCAGTGGTGCCGCGCGACCCGTTCTTCGAGAAGCCCTACGAGCCCAGCAGCGCCGACGCAGCCCCCGCATGGGAAGCGGCGGCCCGGCCCGCCACGCGCAGCGGTATCTCGGCCAACATCAAGCCCAAGCGCAAGGTGGCCGCGCTGTTCAAAGCGGTGCCGCCCGAGACGGCATCGCCGTCCTGATTTTCAGACTAAATCAGCCTCCAGCGCTTGCTGGATAAGCGCAGGCAGCTATCTTTATGGTAGCTGCCTTTTTTATGACTCATGCGCGGCGTGCCTGCCCGACGACAGCGATTGCAGCAGTGCCGCGTCGATGTCGGCCAAGGCCAGCACCCGCCCGCCGCGCTGCTGTGCGAACTGCCGCGCCGCGCCAGCACTGCCCAAGGCAGGCAGGTTGCCCGCCCGCATGGGCCCCAGCGCCGACGAGCCTTGCACATAGAACGCCGTGCCTGCATCGATCCAGGTTTGCGTAGCGGCATCGGTCACATAGCGGGCCACGATGGCATTGGCGTTGCGACCTTGCGTATAGCGCGCTGGGTTGCCCAGGTACAGCAGCAGGCTCACCGGCGAGTCGAAAAAGTACGCATCCCCATCCGCAAAGATGACCTGCGCCGCCCAGGCGCGCGAGCGTGCGGGGTACATGCCGCAGACCGGGCAGCGCGCCTCTGCAGGCACCTCGCGCGCGGCCTCAAGCGCCAGGCCCGAGGTGCGGTCGTACGGTGTGGGCGGCGCGATGATGCACAGGTCGTCGGTCGGCAGGGCTGCCACCGCGTTCGCCTTGCGGCGCGGCCACTGCGAGCCGCCCAGGCAGACCACGCCCAGCAACAGTGCTGCCAGTGCAGTACGGCGGGGGAGGGCTTGCATGGCAGCTACATGCGCGTGTCGTGCAGCGCGCCGCCGCTCAGGTCCACCATGTCCACGGTGATCTGGGCGAAGCGCAGCACCTTGCCGCCGTACTCGGTGGCGAACTTCGCGGCATCGGCTTCTTGGGCGAAGCTGGCGATGGTTGGGCCCATGGATCCGTGGCGCTTGCCACCCACCACATAGACGGCGGTCTTGGCGTCGATCCAGTGGCCCTGGGGCGCGTTCCAGTCGGCGGCTCCCATGTCCTGCACATAGACGGCGCGCACGGCCCGCACCTGCTCGCCTGCAAGCAGCACGTTGAACAGCTCCACCGTGTCGCAGAAGAAGCTGGGGTGCTCCTGGTTGGCGTAATGCACCTGGGCCTTGGGGCCGGGGTAGTCGGCCAGCAGCATGCCGTCCAGCTCACAGCTGGTGGTGCGGTCGATTTCCAGCGGGGCGGTGCTTTGGGCTTCTTCGCTGCGGCTGCAGCCCGCCAGGGCGGTGACGGCGCCCAGCGCGGCCCAGCCCAGCAGTCGGCGCCGCGTGCGGCAGGTGCAAGAGTGGCTGATGGTTGTCATGGCTTGAATCTCCATCCCGCCAGGGCCAGAGGCACCGCGATCCAGCCGACCATCACGCCGCCCAGGAGCCAGGGATTGGCCAAGGCAGGGGGCACGATGCTGGTCAGGCCGTACAGGGTGCGCACATCTTCCAGCGAGAACACGTTGAGGATGCGGAACACGTCCGCGGGGTTGAACAGCAGCAGGTAGGCCATGGCCTCGCCGCCGTAGCTGCCGCCCGTGGCCACCAGGGCGCCGAGCAGCAGTAGATCGAACACCAGCACGAAGAAGAACCACGCGGCGATGGCCAGCCCCGATGCGCGTGTGCGCTCGCGGGCCAGCACCGACAGCAGCACGGCCATGCTCAAAAATGCCAGCCCCAGCAGCACCGCGCTGAGCATGAAGCCGCCGTAGTGAAACAGCCCCGCCCACTGGAACTGCCACCACAGCAGTCCCGCCACGAGCGCGAAGCCCGCCAGCGTGGACAGGGTGAGCGCGGCCGCCAGCCCCAGGTACTTGCCCAGCAGCAGCTCCAGCCGCGTGATGGGCAGCGACAGCAGCAGGCCCAGCGAGCCGCGCTCGCGTTCGCCCACGATGGCGTCAAAGCCCAGCAGCAGCGCGATCAGTGGAATCAGATAAATCACCAGGCTGACCAGGCTGGCGATGGTGAACTCGATGGAGCGCAGGCCCACCTGGCCTTGCTGCGCGCCACCAAAATAGGTGATGGCGAGCGAAAACACGGTGAACACCAGGGCCACGGCCAGCACCCAGCGGTTGCGCATGCGGTCGC
>DAIQRN010000031.1:0-12107 GCA_036786185.1 Acidovorax sp.
TCATCAGCGTGATCGATGGCATTGCCTTCCAGACCAACATCCTGGCGCTGAACGCCGCCGTCGAGGCCGCCCGCGCGGGTGAGCAGGGTCGGGGCTTTGCCGTGGTGGCCAGCGAGGTGCGCAGTCTGGCGCAGCGCAGCGCCGAGGCCGCCAAGGAGATCAAGCAGCTCATCAGCGCGTCGGTGGAGAAGGTGGAGATGGGCACGCGCCTGGTGTCCGATGCCGGTGCCACCATGACCGACATCGTGCAATCGGTGCAGCGCGTGACCGACATGATTGGCGAGATCACGGCGGCATCGGCCGAGCAGAGCGCGGGCGTCTCCCAGGTCAATCAGGCGGTGGGCAACCTCGACCAGATGACGCAGCAGAATGCCGCGCTGGTCGAAGAAAGCGCCGCCGCCGCGCAAAGCCTGCGCGAACAGGCAGACCACCTGGCGCAGGTGGTGTCCATGTTCAAGGTCGATGCGGCCAGCCATGGATCTGTACAGCCCGCCTTTAGCGCGGCACGCGCTGCGGCCCCCGTGCAGGTGCCGCCACCTGCACGCAAGCCCGCAGCACCCGTTGCAGGTGCCAAGACCGCGCCGCGCATTGGCGCAGCCCCTGTTGCCAAGCCCGCAGCAGCAGAGGCGCCGGCAGCGCGCAAGCCTGCGGCTGCTCAGGGCGCAGAAGACGATTGGGAGTCTTTCTGAAGCCTCTCCCCGGCGTGCCACGGCAGGCCGGGGTGATGGCGTCAGGCCAGTTCGGCGATCATTTCGATTTCGACACAGGCGCCGAACGGAATCTGCGCCACGCCAAATGCGCTGCGGGCATGCACGCCCTGATCGCCAAACACCTGGCCCAGCAGTTCGCTGGCGCCGTTGGTCACCAGGTGCTGCTCGGTAAAGTCGCCCGTGGAGTTCACCAGGCTCATCAGTTTGACGATGCGCTTGACGCGGTTCAGGTCGCCGCCACAGGCCGCGTGCAGCGTGCCCATGAGGTCGATGGCCACGGCGCGCGCAGCCGCCTTGCCTTCTTCGGTGCCGATGTCGCGGCCAAACTGGGCCACCCAGGGCTTGCCGTCCTTGCGGGCAATGTGACCGCTCAGAAACACCAGGTTGCCCGTCTGCACGTAGGGCACGTAGGCCGCGGCGGGTACCGACACGGGCGGCAGGGTGATGTTGAGTTCTTTCAGCTTGTCGTAAACGCTCATGGTGGGGTCGTCCTTGCGGTGAATGAAGCCAGGGAGTGTTGCACAGCCTGGGTGCGCGGCGGCGTAATAGCATCAGCCCATGTCTGCCATAAGCGACCCTAATGGCATCCCCGGCGGCGAATTCGGCGGGGCCAA
Organism: Acidovorax sp.; assembly: GCA_036786185.1. Classification (GTDB taxonomy): domain Bacteria; phylum Pseudomonadota; class Gammaproteobacteria; order Burkholderiales; family Burkholderiaceae_C; genus Acidovorax. The sequence continues at coordinate 1,325 of DAIQRN010000031.1, forward strand.
GCCCTGGCCCCTGCCTGCGCTGCTGTTGGGCGTGGTGGTGGGCGCCTCGCTGCAATTGCAGCAACCGCAGCTCTGGCACAGCGGGGCCTATGGGGGCTTGCTGCTGGCGGGCCTGGGCGTGGTGGTTTGGGGCTGGCGTGCGCACCGGCGGGCCGTGGTCTTTGCCGCTGCCGCACTAGCGTTGTTCGCGCTGTGCGGGCTGCGCGCCGCCCACTACAAGGCAGAGGCCCTGCAACCCGCGCTGGAGGGGCAGGACATCCGCATCACCGCCGTGGTGGCCGCCATGCCGCAGGCCAACGAGGCAGGTACGCGGCTGCGCCTGGCCGTAGAAGGAGCGCAGTTGGGCGGCCAGCCCGTGCGTCTGCCGCCGCGCATCGACGTGACCTGGTACGGCAGCGCGTTCCGTGATGGCGGTCCGGCGGCGGACCTGGCGCACCCGCCACCCGCCCTGCGCGCAGGCGAACGCTGGGACATGACGGTGCGGCTGAAGGCTCCGCACGGTCTGCGCAACCCCCACGGTTTTGACCTGGAGCTGTGGCTGTGGGAGCAGGGCGTGCAGGCCTCGGGCTATGTGCGTGCAGGGCCTAAGGATGATCCGCCCGTGCTGCTTGCGTCCACCTGGCGGCACCCCGTGGAACGCCTGCGGCAATCCGTGCGCGATGCCATCCTGGAGCGCCTGACCCGCGACGACCCCGCCTCGGCGCGCACCGCCGGTGTGGTGGCCGCCCTGGTCACGGGCGACCAGCGCGCCATCGACCGGGCCGACTGGGACGTGTTCCGCGCCACCGGCGTGGCGCACCTCATGAGCATCTCGGGCCTGCACATCACCCTGTTTGCCTGGCTGGCCGCACGGGTGGTGCGCACGCTGTGGCGGCGCTCCACACGCCTGAGCCTGCGCGTGCCCGCGCCCACGGCGGCGCTGGTGGCCGGGGTGCTGCTGGCCGCGGCCTATGCGGTGTTCAGCGGCTGGGGCGTGCCCGCGCAGCGCACCGTGCTCATGCTGGGCACGGTGGCGCTGCTGCAGCTCAGCGGGCGCCGCTGGCCCTGGCCGCAGGTGTGGCTGCTGGCCTGCGCCACCGTGGTGCTGGCCGACCCCTGGGCGCTGGCGCAGGCGGGCTTCTGGCTGAGTTTTGTGGCGGTAGGAATTTTGTTTGCTACCAATTCAGTAGCTGATAGCGCAATACCATCAAGCGCTAGAGGTCATTTTTATACTTTATTCAGAGAGCAGTGGGTGGTCACGCTGGCGCTGACGCCGCTCACGCTGCTGCTGTTTGGTCAGGTGGCACTGGTGGGGTTTGCGGCCAATCTGGTGGCGATACCGTGGGTGACGCTGGTGGTGACGCCGCTGGCGCTGGGCGGCGTGCTGTGGGCGCCGCTGTGGAGCCTGGCTGCGGGCGCCTTGCAGCCTCTGGCAGCGCTGCTGCAATGGCTGGCGCAGTGGCCCTGGGCCGTGGTGTTCCTGCCCGCCGCGCCCCTGTGGGCGGGCCTGGCGGCGGTGCTGGGTGGCGCGCTGCTGGCCACGCGCCTGCCGTGGCGCTTGAAGCTGCTGGCGTTGCCTTTGGTTTGGCCTCTGCTGGGCTGGCAGCCCGCGCGGCCTGCGCAGGGGCAGTTTGAACTGCTGGCGGCCGACATTGGTCAAGGCAACGCCGTGCTGGTGCGCACGGCCACGCACACGCTGCTGTACGACGCCGGCCCGCGCTTCAGCCGCGAAAGCGATGCGGGTCACCGCGTGCTGGTGCCGCTGCTGCGTGCCCTGGGCGAGCGGGTGGACATGCTCATGCTCAGCCACCGCGACAGCGACCACACGGGTGGCGCCGCCGCCGTGCTGGCCCAGCAGCCGCAGGCGCAGCTGACCGGCTCCATCGACGCGGACAACGCCCTGCAGGCGCTGCGTCCCTTGCAGCCCTGCCTGGCGGGCCAGCGCTGGGACTGGGACGGTGTGGCGTTTGAGGTGCTGCACCCGCTGGCAGATGACGCGGCGCAGGCCCGGCGGCCCAATGGGCTCAGCTGCGTGCTGCGCGTGACAGCGGCACCGCAGGGCACCAGCGAGAGTGCGCCCGTGGCCTTGCTGGTGGGTGACATCGAGGCCGCGCAGGAGCAGGCCCTGCTCGCACGCGGCGCCGCGCTGGCGGCCGACGTTTTGCTGGTGCCGCACCACGGTAGCAAGACATCGTCCACCGAGGCCTTTCTGAACGCCGTGCAGCCACGCACAGCCTTGGTGCAGGCAGGCTACCGCAACCGCTTTGGCCACCCCGCGCCCGAGGTGTCCGAGCGCTACCGCGCACGCGGCATCCGCGTGGTGGAGTCCGCACGCTGCGGTGCCGCCACCTGGTCGTCCGCGCAGCCGGGCATCGTGGCGTGCGAGCGTGACACCGGGGCGCGTTACTGGCAGCACCGTATCGACCCGTAGGGCATCGCTGAACAAGCCCCTCGCGTGCCGCGGCATCGCGGCGATCTGTTCAGCATCACCTTGGCAGGCGCGCAACTTGCTATCCTGCGTGCAGGAGACCGTCCATGCAGAAATTCGACGAGATGTACGCCATGCTGCCTTTCGATGGCAGCGATGTGCGCCAGCATTACAAGCGCTATGCCCAATGGCTGGGCAAGCAGCCCCCCGACGTGATGCAGGCCCGCCGTGCCGAGGCCGAGATGATCTTCCGCCGCGTGGGCATCACCTTTGCCGTCTATGGCGCCAAGGACGAGGGCGGTGCGGGCAACGAGCGCTTGATTCCGTTCGACCTGATCCCGCGCATCATCCCGGCCCACGAGTGGAGTCGCATGCAGCAGGGCCTGGTGCAGCGCGTGACCGCGCTCAACCGCTTCATCCACGACATCTACCACGGCCAGGACATCCTGCGTGCGGGCATCGTGCCCGCCGACCTGATCCTGAACAACGCGCAGTACCGCCCCGAAATGGCGGGCGTGAACGTGCCGCAGTCCATCTACGCGCACATCGCGGGCATCGACATCGTGCGCGCCCCCAACGCCCAGGGCGAGGGCGAGTACTACGTGCTGGAGGACAACCTGCGCGTGCCCAGCGGCGTGAGCTACATGCTGGAAAACCGCAAGATGATGATGCGGCTGTTTCCCGAGCTGTTCAGCCTGCACAAGGTGGCGCCGGTGGCGCACTACCCCGACATGCTGCTGGAAACCCTGCGCGCCAGCGCCCCCGCCACGGCCAATGAGCCCACCGTGGTGGTGCTCACGCCTGGCATGCACAACAGCGCGTACTTCGAGCACGCCTTTCTGGCGCAGCAGATGGGCGTGGAGCTGGTCGAGGGGCAGGACCTGGTGGTCAAGGACAAGTTCGTGTACATGCGCACCACGCGCGGCCTGCAGCGCGTGGATGTGATCTACCGCCGCGTGGACGATGATTTTCTCGACCCGCAGGTTTTTCGCAGCACCTCCATGCTGGGCTGCGCGGGCCTCATGGAGGCTTACCGGGCGGGCAACGTGGGCATCTGCAACGCCGTGGGAACGGGCGTGGCGGACGACAAATCGGTCTATCCCTACGTGCCCGAGATGATCCGCTTCTACCTGGGCGAGGAGCCCATTCTGAACAACGTGCCCACCTGGATGTGCCGCAAGCCGGACGATCTGCAGCACGTGCTGGCGAACCTGAAGGACCTGGTGGTGAAGGAGGTGCACGGCGCGGGCGGCTACGGCATGCTGATCGGCCCGGCGGCCACGCAGGTCGAGATCGAGGACTTTCGCCGCGCGCTCATCGCCAACCCGGCGGGCTACATTGCCCAGCCCACGCTCAGCCTGTCGAGCTGCCCCACCTACGTGGAGTCGGGCATCGCGCCGCGCCACATCGACCTGCGCCCCTTCGTGCTGTCGGGCAAGCAGGTGCAGATGGTGGCCGGTGGCCTCACGCGCGTGGCGCTGCAGGAGGGATCGCTGGTCGTCAATTCATCCCAGGGCGGTGGGACCAAGGACACCTGGGTACTGGGCCATGGAGGTACTGAATGATGCTGAGCCGCACCGCCGACCATTTGTTCTGGATGTCCCGCTACACCAAGAGGGCCGAAAAACCTGCTGTAGGCGGGCTTTCACTAAAACACGGCCGACGCGCGCAGCGCGTGCGGGGTTTTCTGGCCTGCTTGAATAAGGAGCTTGCATGCTGAGCCGCACCGCCGACCATTTGTTCTGGATGTCCCGTTACACCGAGAGGGCAGAAAACACGGCGCGGATGTTGAACGTGAGCTACGAGACCTCGCTGCTGCCGCAGTCCGCCGATGCGGCGCAGGCGGGCTGGGAGGGTCTGTTGTCCATCAGCGAGCTGATCCCGGCCTACACCGCGCGGCACGGCCAGATTGCCCCCCAAAACGTGCTTGCATTCATGGTGAGCGACGGCAGCAATCCGTCATCCATCCTGTCGTGCCTGCGCGCCGCGCGCGAGAACGCGCGGGCCGTGCGCGGGACGCTGACCACCGAGGTGTGGGAAACCCAGAACCAGACCTGGCTGGAGCTGCACCGCTTGCTGGAGGGCGGTGCGTTCGAGCGCGACCCCGGCCAGTTCTTCGAATGGGTCAAGTACCGCTCGCACCTGTCGCGCGGCGTCACGCTGGGCACCATGCTGCAGGACGAGGCCTTTCACTTTCTGCGCCTGGGCACTTTTTTGGAGCGGGCCGACAACACGGCGCGCCTGCTGGACGTGAAGTTCCACGCGGTGGAGAACGACTTCTTTGGCCGCGCCAGCGAGCGTCATCAGGAGAAGGATTTCTACCACTGGAGCGCCATCCTGCGCAGCGTGTCCGGCTTCGAGGTCTATCGCAAGGTCTATCGCGACGTCATCACGCCCGACCGCGTGGCCGACCTGCTCATTCTGCGGCGCGACATGCCGCGTTCGCTGCATGCCTGCATGCACGAGGTGGTGGGCAACCTGGGCGTGGTGGCCAACCAGCAGTCGGCCGAAACCCAGCGCCGCGCGGGGCGCCTGCTGGCCGACCTGCAATATGGCCGCATCGACGAAATCCTGGCCACGGGGCTGCACGCCTTTCTCACGCAGTTTCTGGACCGCGTGAGCGACCTGGGCGGCGGCATCAGCCGCGACTTTCTGGTGCTGGGCGCCGAGTGAGCGTGGCGCTGGGGGGGGGTCACACCTGGCTGTTGCGCCTCTGGTCGCGCAGCATGAAGAGATACAGGCTCTCGACCTTCTCGCGCGCCCAGGGCGTTTTGCGCAGAAACTTGAGGCTGGAGCTGACGCTGGGGTCGCTTTGAAAGCAGCGAATGGGGATTTGCCGTCCCAGCTCGTCCCAGCCAAAGTAATCCGCCAGGGCCACCACCATGGCCTCCAGCGTCACGCCGTGCAGCGGGTTGCGGGGCTGGGCGGGGGCGGCTGGGGTGGATGGGGGCTGGGTCGGAGTCATGGGCCAAGCATAAACCCCGGCGCGCGCATCACTCCGCCGACCGTAGCTGGCTTTCGCGCTCAAAAAGATCGGCGGCCCAATCGACAAACGCGCGCACCTTGGCGCTCAGGTGCCGGTTGGGCGGGTACACCACGTACACCGGCAGCAGAGGCTGGGTCCAGTCGGGCAGCAACTGCACCAGCGTGCCAGCCCGCAGGTGCCGCTGGGCCTGGTAGCTGGTGATCTGGCCTATGCCCAGGCCCGCCACGACGGCGGTCACGTAAGCGTTGTTCTCGTTCACGCTCAGTTGGTAGGGGCCCGAGATGGCGATGGACTCCACGCCCTGATGAAACTCCAGCGGATAGTGCCGCCCGGTCTGGGGCGACGAGTAGATCACGCTGGCATGCTGCTCCTCGATCTCCAGTGGGTGCGTGGGCGTGCCCTTGCGCGCCAGGTAGTCGGGTGCGGCCACGGTGATGAACTCCAGGTTGCCGATGCGCCGCGCCACCAGCGATTGGTCGCTCAGCTCGCCACCGCGTATCACGCAGTCCACGTTGTCGCCGATCAGGTCCACCATGCGGTCGCTGACTCCCAGGTCCACCTGGATGTCGGGGTAGCGCGCGTGAAAATCGGCCAGGTGCGGAATGATGAGCAGTTGCGCCACCGACGTGCCCACGTCCACGCGCAGTCGCCCGCGCGGGTTGGCGCGCGCGTTGGTCATGCTGGCCTCGATGTCGTCCAGGTCGGTCAGCAGGCGCACCGTGCGGTCGTAGTAGGCGGCGCCATCGGCCGTCACCGTCACGCGGCGGGTTGTGCGGTTGAGCAGCTTCACGCGCAGGCGCGCTTCCAGCGCCTGCACATGCTTGGTGACCGATGCCTTGGGTAGCGAGAGCGAGTCGGCAGCCCGGGTGAAGGTGCCCGCCTCCACCACCCGCACGAATATGCGCATGGCCTGTATCTGGTCCATGGCTTCTCCTTGAATCTGGTAGGACTTGCGCCAACAAGGGGGCCGCAGCGGCACTGCCAGAGCGCCAACGCCTTGCCTGAACCCGTTGTGCGCCAGTCGTGTCTTGAACGCCAGAGAATTTTCACACGGGCGCCCCGTCAGGATTGTTGGGCTTTTGGAAACAGTGCGGTGGTGTTTGGCCTGTTTATCCCTTGGCCGCAAGTCACTACATTTCTAGCATTCCTCATTCGCTGGGTTCATGCCATGCAGCCCGACCATCAGCCCGCATCCACTTCGCCATCACCGACTGCTAGTGCGCCCTCCCAGGCTCCTTCTGCACGCACCGACACCACCATTGAGGTGGCCCGGGGCCGGGACGTGGCCGTGCGCCTGTACGGTCGCAAAAAGGCGGGCCAGGCATCGCCGGTGGTGGTGCACTTTCATGGTGGCGCCTTTGTTTCGGGCGGTCTGGACAAAGGCTGCACCATGGCCGTGCTGCTGGAGGCCGAGGGCGCCGTGGTGGTGTCGGTGGCGTACCCGCTCACACCGTTTCCGCAGCCCGTGGAGACGGGCTACGGCGTGCTCAAGTGGGTGCACCGCCACCGCACACGGTTGGGCGGGCAGGGCGCGCCGGTCTATCTGGCGGGCGAAGAGGCGGGGGGCAACCTGGCCGCCGCCGTGTGTCTGGTGGCGCGCGACCAGGCACACCCGCCGTTGGCCGGGCAGATCCTGCTGTCGCCCATGCTCGACCCCTGCGTGGGAACGGCCTCGTTGCGTGCGGCCACGGGCAACGCCACAGGCTGCCAATGGACCGAAGGCTGGCGCCAGTTCCTGCGTGGTCCGCGCGATGCCGAGCACCCCTATGCCGTGCCCGCAGGCGCGCTGCGCCTGGCGGGCTTGCCGCCCACCCTGGTGCTGGTGGGCGATACCGACCCCCTGCGCGACGAGGCCCTGGCCTATGCCAGCCGCCTGGAGGCTGCGGGCCTGCCGGTTACGCGCCACGTGCTTGCCAAGGCGGCGCAGTGGCCCGACACCCTGCGGCAGGACTGTGAGCATGCGGCGCCCTGCGCAGCAGGCGCCCAGGCACAGTTCCGCCGCTTCTTTGAGGCCACCCGGCTCCCCTTGCCCGAATGACGCGGGAGCGTCGGCCCTGGTTCTTGCCATTGACCTTGGCCTGCGCCGGGCTGCGGGTGTGCCTATAGTGTGTGGTTCTGTATTTGCAGCACCCCCCCTCACCGTTTTGTCTTCAGGAGCCTTTGCATGAGCTACCCCAGCACCCAACTCTTCATCGCCGGTCAATGGCAGGACGCGGCCGATGGCAAGACCATCGCCGTGTTCAACCCCGCCACGGGCCAGGAAATCGGCCGCGTGGCCCATGCCAGCAAGACCGACCTGGACCGCGCACTCGACGCCGCCCAGAAAGGCTTTGAAGCCTGGCGCGACATCCCCGCCGCCGAGCGCGCCAAGACCATGCGCCGCGCCGCCGCTCTGATGCGCGAGCGTGCCGAGGCGATTGCCGCCATCATGGTGCAAGAGCAGGGCAAGCCCCTGGCCGAAGCCAAGGTCGAGACCATGGCGTCCGCCGACATCATCGAATGGTTTGCCGACGAGTCGCTGCGTGTGTACGGCCGCATCGTGCCCTCGCGCAACCTCAAGGCCACGCAGATGGTGCTGAAGGACCCGGTGGGCCCCGTGGCTGCGTTCACGCCCTGGAACTTCCCCATCAACCAGGTCGTGCGCAAGCTGGCCGCCGCGCTGGGCGCAGGCTGCTCCATCCTGGTGAAGGCGCCTGAGGAAACCCCCGCCAGCCCCGCCGAGCTGATCCGCGCGTTTGCCGATGCGGGCGTGCCCGCAGGCACCGTGGGCCTGGTCTATGGCGACCCTGCTGAAATCTCCAGCTACCTCATCCCGCACCCCATCATCCGCAAGGTCACGTTCACGGGCTCCACACCCGTGGGCAAGCAGCTGGCCGCGCTGGCGGGCAAGCACATGAAGCGCGTGACGATGGAACTGGGCGGCCACGCACCGGTGATCGTGGCCGAAGACGCCGACCTGGAACTCGCCATCAAGATCAGCAGCGGTGCCAAGTTCCGCAACGCGGGTCAGGTCTGCATCTCGCCCACGCGCTATCTGGTGCATGAAAGCGTTCGTGCCGACTTTGTGGCCGCTTTCGCCAAATACGCCCAGGGCCTGAAGGTGGGTGACGGCCTCACGGCCGGCACGCAGATGGGCCCGCTGGCCAACCCGCGCCGCATCACTGCCATGGCCGATTTGCTGGCCGACGCGGTGCAGCAGGGCGCCAAGGTGCTGACCGGTGGCGAGCGCATCGGCACCGAGGGCAACTTCTTCCAGCCCACCGTGCTGAACGATGTGCCCCTGTCGGCCCGCATCGTGAACGAAGAACCCTTCGGCCCCGTGGCCGCGATTCGCGGGTTTGAGAAGATTGAAGACGCCATAGCCGAAGCCAACCGCCTACCGTTTGGCCTGGCGGGCTATGCGTTCACCTCGTCGCTGAAGAACGCGCACCTGCTGGCCCAGCGCCTGGAAGTGGGCATGCTCTGGATCAACCAGGCCGCCGCCCCTGCGGCCGAGCTGCCGTTTGGCGGCCTGAAGGATTCGGGCTACGGCTCCGAGGGTGGCCCCGAGGCCATCGAAGCGCACCTGAACACGCGTCTGGTGTCGATCATGAACGTCTGACCACCGCGCTTTTTGCTCCTTGGTCACAGGCCCCCGGTGCTACGGGCATCGGGGGCCTTTTTGCTTTTGGAAGACTGCACGGGGCGGCACAATGGCGTGGCGTTGAAGACCTGCGGCCACCATTCGATGGCAGCTACCCACCGTCCCCCATTTCAGGAGTGCCCCGCCCATGCTGCCCCGGCAATGCCTTGCCCTCATCATTGCGCTGGCCTGCGTGCCCCTTGCCTGGGCGGGCGAGGAGAAGGAGAGCTCCAGCCAGCGGCCCGGACTGTTCTTTGCCTGGCTGTCGCCTGACGATGGCCCGGTGTGGGCACACTTTGAGAACCCCGCGCACCTGCAGCAACTGGTGCGGCACTGCAATGCCGGTACGCCGGTATTTGCGCTGCAATCAGGCACCCGCTACCAGTGCAAGGCCGAACTGCCGCCGAAGTCTGCCGGGCAGGAAGAACCCTACGCTGCAGGCATGACCGTGCAAGGGCCGGTGCCGCAATCAGACACCCGGCAATACAGGCTCTTCGCCCTCACGCCGCCGCGCACGCCGCAGTGGGTGGTTGCCAAGCCCGACGCCGAGCAACTGGGCGCACTGCAGTCGTTCGTGCAGTCAGACGACCGCCGGTTTGGCGCGCTGCGCCGCCAGCTCCAATGGGGTGCGGCACGCACGGTTCAGCAGCCCCAGGGCGCACGCACCACCGTGGTGGTGCCTGGCAGGGTGGTGCGCGACCCGAACGCTTTTTACGAAGCCCAGCGACACCATGTTTTTGTGCGTGGTGGTAGTGGCAGTGGCGGCTATGCCTACATGGGTGAGGTGCCCGGCAAGCCCGACAGCTACGTGGACATCGACGGCAACGACCTGCCGGGGCTGGTGGTGTCGGAAGGGTGTGACGGCTGGTGCGTGTCGCTGTGGGGCCTGACGGGCGGGCTGCGGCAGGTGGCGAGGTTCGGCGGGCACTGAGTTCGCACCCGCACAGTACGGGCTCTCAGCGTTGTTTCACCGGGTCGTACACGCAGCGAAAGCCGATGTACACCGCATAAAAGTCCGCAGGCTTCCAGGCCTCGACATCCGCGCGCATTTGCGATGCGGGATACCACCAGGACCCGCCCATCGTGCGCCGCTCTTCCCCACGCGCATCGGCCGCCCATTCCCACACATAGGCGCCCATGTCGTGCAGGCCGTTCACTCCGGCCGCAGTGGCATTGACGGGCGCGGCTCGCGGCCAGGGGTCGGGGTCGCTGGTGTTGGCGCCCTGCGGGCTCTGACCCGTGGTCCAGAGGTAGGTGGTGCCACGCACCCAGGGTGCGGGCGGTTGGCTGCGCAGCTCGGTAAAGCCGGCGGTGCGCCACTCGGCGGCGGTGGGCAGGCGGCCGCCCGCCCATTGGCAGTAGGCCTGGGCCTCGGCGTGGGTGAGGTGCACGGCGGGCAGCTGGTCGGTGTCGGGGGGTGAGCCGCTGGGCCTGCAGTGGCTGAACGGCCCTGTGGGGGGCGCCGGGTTGGGTGGTCGGCGCCGCGTCCGCTCAAGGGCTGTGTGCCTTTTCCAACCGATAGCAGGCATAAAAAACCCCGCACTCCCAAAAAAAGGAGTGCGGGGTAATTGGCTGTGTGTCTGCCCTCCCACCAGTCAGGGCAGCAGCGTGTGGGGGGCCATCAGAAGTTGTGGCGCACGCCCACGGCGAAGGAGCTGAAGTCGTTACCCTGAGCCGACACGCCGTAGGTGGCAGCCTGGCTGTTGTTGATGCGGGTGTAGTACGTGTAGACCTTGGTGCGCTTGCTCAGGTTGTAGTTGTAGCCCAG
>DAIQRN010000032.1:0-12089 GCA_036786185.1 Acidovorax sp.
AGCACGGGGGCCGCCACGCGGGGCGCGGAGATGTCCACCGGGGGAATCTTGGGGGCGTTGGGGCGGTCGGGGCTGGCGTTGCTGGCGGCGGGCACCTGGGCCAGCTTCTTGGGCGACACGGGGCGCAGGGCGGTGGCGGCGCCCTTGGGTTTGGGGGCGGCGCGGGCTGCCAGCGCACGCCGTGCCTCGTCGGACAGGGCCTGGTAGGCCTCCCACTGGGCACGCTTGTCGTCGCGGGACAGGCGGTTGGTCACGGCGTAGTTGAGCCGGGCCTGGTTGCGCTGCTGGGCACTCAGACTGGCCCAGTCGGTCATGCGGGCATGAAACTTGGCCTGCTCTTCCTCGGGCAGGGTCGAGAAATTGTCTGCCAGCGCCAGCCAGCGGCGTTTTTGCACCTCGCTGATGAGCGCCCAGCGCTCGGCCAGCGGGTACAGCGCCAGCTTTTGCGGCGTGTTCAGCGTCCCCCAGCCGGGGCCGGATTCCACCTGGGCCGCCGCCAGGGCGCTTGGCGTGCCGGGCGCGCGCGCCTTGTTGGGGCTGGCCACGACGGCCTCTGCACCGGCGGACAGCAGCGTACCGGGTGCCATCCGCATCTGCACCAGTACCTGGCCGCCCACCACGGCCAGCGCGCCCAAAAGCGCCAAAGCCAGCACAAAGGCTGGCAGGGCGGGGGAGGCGTCGGAAGGGCTTGGGTGCATGCAGTGCGGAGTCAGCGGTGCCGGGCGGCTCAGTTCGATGGCGCGGAGGTCTTGAGGAATTGTACGAAGCCCGGATCCGCATAGGCCGCAGGAGGGAGATCGTCGGTCAGCAGGGCGGCATCGACCTCGGCCACGTCCAGCACGCTGCTTTCGTCCTGGGCGCTATTGATCATCACCAGGCCCACCACCAGTGCCAGCAGCGGCACGGCAGACACCAGGGCGCTCCACCAGCCGCCGCCTTCATGGCCGCCACGGCCCAGCGCAGCCGCGCTGCCGGCGCGTACGACCACCGGAGCTGCAACGCGCACTGGCGCCACGGCCTTCTTGCGCTGGGCCAGGGCCTGCATGCGCGAGGCGCGCAGGCGTTCTGCAATGTCGTAGGGAAGGTCGTCGGTGCCGCTGGACAGCCGCGCCGTGACGCGCTGGGCAAAGCGGTCGGCGGCAGCCTGTGTGGATGCCGAGGGGGTCTGTAAAGTGTTCATGGCTCGATTCCTTTGGCCTTCAGTGCCTTGCTCAGCGTTTGTATGGCACGAAAACAGTGCGTTTTTACACTGCCTTCCGAGCACCCCATGGCGGCTGCTGTTTCTGCGACATCCATTTCTTCCCAGTAACGCATCAGAAAGGCTTCCCGTTGACGCGGTGGCAGCCCGGTGATTTCGGCTTCGATTTCGCGAAAAACCTGGGCCCGGCGGGTCAGGTCTTCGGCGCTTTCGGCGCGCTCGCTGCCGTCGGGGCCGGAGTACGCCTCCAGCAGATCAAAATCCATGCCATCTTCGCCGGGGCCCTCGAAGTCGCTCATGCTCGAAAACAGTGCATTGCGCGTTTTCTGGCGGCGAAACCAATCGAGGGTGCAGTTGGACAGGATGCGCTGGTAGAGCATGGGCAGCTCGGCCGGTGGCTTGTCGCCGTAGTGCTCCGCCAGTTTGAGCATGCTGTCCTGCACGATGTCCAGCGCCGCTTCCTCATTGCGCACATGGTAGAGCGAGCGCTTGAAGGCACGCTTTTCTACACTTTTGAGGAAGTCGGAGAGTTCTTGTTCGGTGGCCAAGACGGGTCGGTCCGGGAGAAGTCGGCGCCAGGGCAGGGGCGCACAAAAAAAATGTGGCTCTCCCGCACGGTAAGCCGTCGATTATCGCATCCGGGCCGTGTTTTTTTGGCGCCCCTTGGTTTTACATGTGTTGCAGTGCGATAATCGCGGCTGCAATTCAAAAGGCAAACGGGTCACGGTCCGGCGCGGTAATCATCCCGCCCATGTCCTTGGCCTCAAGTCCCAAGCCGGCTTCACAAGAGTGCGTGCGAGGGGCACCCAAGGTTTTTCGTCAGAGAAATTCACAAAGGTTGATCGATCATGGAAATCTCCAAGGCTGAAATCACTTCGGCAGCCGCTGCTGGCCAAGGCAGCGCATCCGGCCCCCAGGACCTCATGGGCGCCGAAATCCTCATCAAGTCGTTGCAGGCCGAAAACGTCCAGTACATCTGGGGCTACCCCGGCGGTGCGGTTCTGTACATCTACGACGCGCTTTACAAGCAAGACACCATCCAGCACGTGCTGGTGCGCCACGAACAGGCCGCCGTGCACGCCGCCGACGGCTATGCCCGCGCCACGGGCGAAGTGGGCGTGGCGCTGGTCACCTCCGGCCCCGGCCTGACCAACGCGGTCACCGGCATCGCCACGGCCTACATGGACAGCATTCCCATGGTGATCATCTCCGGCCAGGTGCCCACGCCCGCCATCGGGCTCGATGCCTTCCAGGAATGCGACACCGTGGGCATCACGCGCCCCATCGTCAAGCACAACTTCCTCGTCAAGGACCCGCGCGACCTCGCCGCGACGATGAAGAAGGCCTTCCACATCGCCCGCACTGGCCGTCCCGGCCCCGTGGTGGTGGACGTGCCCAAGGACGTTTCTTTCAAGAAGGTGCCCTACAGCGGCTATCCGCAGTCGGTCGAGATGCGCTCGTACAACCCCGTGCGCAAGGGCCATGGCGGCCAGATCCGCAAGGCACTGCAGCTGCTGCTGGCGGCCAAGCGCCCCTATATCTATACCGGCGGCGGCGTGCTGCTGGGCAATGCCACCAATGAGTTGCGCACGCTGGTGGACATGCTGGGCTACCCGGTCACCAACACGCTGATGGGCCTGGGTGCCTATCCGGCGTCGGACCGCAAGTTTCTGGGCATGTTGGGCATGCACGGCACCATCGAAGCCAACAACGCCATGCAGAACTGCGACGTGCTGCTGGCCGTGGGTGCGCGCTTTGACGACCGCGTGATCGGCAACCCCAAGCACTTCGCGCAGAACGACCGCAAGATCATCCACGTGGACATCGACCCGTCCAGCATCTCCAAGCGCGTGAAGGTGGACATCCCGATCGTCGGCGACGTGAAGGACGTGTTGACCGAGCTGATCTCCATGATCCGCGAGAGCAGCACCCGGCCCGACGCCGGCGCGCTGGCGACGTGGTGGGACACCATCGAAGGCTGGCGCAAGCGCGACTGCCTCAAGTACAGCATGGGCAGCGGCGACGTGATCAAGCCGCAGTACGTGGTCGAGACGCTCTGGAACATGACCAAGGACGCGGACACCTACATCACGTCCGACGTGGGCCAGCACCAGATGTGGGCCGCGCAGTACTACCGCTTTGACGAGCCGCGCCGCTGGATCAACTCCGGCGGCCTGGGCACCATGGGCGTGGGCATTCCCTACGCCATGGGCATCAAGCTGGCCAAGCCGGACTCCGAGGTCTTCTGCATCACGGGCGAGGGCTCGGTGCAGATGAACATCCAGGAGCTGTCCACCTGCCTGCAGTACAACACGCCGATCAAGATCGTCTCGCTGAACAACCGCTACCTGGGCATGGTGCGCCAGTGGCAGGAGATCGAGTACTCGGGCCGCTACAGCCACAGCTACATGGACGCGCTGCCCAACTTCGTGAAGCTGGCCGAGGCCTATGGCCACGTGGGCATGCTCATCGAGCACCCCAAGGACGTGGAGCCCGCGCTGCGCGAGGCGCGCAAGCTCAGGGACCGCACGGTGTTCCTGGACTTCCGCACCGACCCCACCGAGAACGTGTTCCCGATGGTGCAGGCCGGCAAGGGCATTACCGAAATGCTGCTGGGGTCGGAAGACCTTTAAGCATCAAATTGGCCTCCAGCCCTTGTGTAGCAAGCGCTGGTAGCTATCTTTTTTGACGAATCTATTGCCTGCCGAGCCCGCGCATTACCGTGCACGGGGGAGGGCAGCGAAAAGAGGAATCTCATCATGAAACACATCATTGCCGTTCTTCTGGAGAACGAAGCGGGCGCCCTGTCCCGCGTGGTGGGCCTGTTCTCGGCCCGTGGCTACAACATCGAATCGCTCACCGTGGCGCCGACCGAGGATGCATCGCTGTCGCGCATGACCATCCAGACCACGGGCTCCGACGACGTGATCGAGCAGATCACCAAGCACCTGAACCGCCTCATCGAGGTCGTGAAGGTGGTGGACCTCACCGAGGGCGCCTACACCGAGCGCGAGCTCATGATGGTGAAGGTGCGCGCCGTGGGCAAGGAGCGCGAGGAGATGAAGCGCATGGCCGACATCTTCCGCGGCCGCATCATCGACGTGACCGAAAAGAGCTACACCATCGAGATGACCGGCGACCAGGGCAAGAACGACGCCTTCCTGCAGGCCATCGACCGCACGGCCATCCTGGAGACCGTGCGCACGGGTGCCAGCGGCATCGGCCGGGGCGAGCGCATTCTGCGCGTGTAAGACAATCCACCGTTTATTCAGTTTTCAATCCCAACAACGCATTTCAACCGGAGCGACCCATGAAAGTTTTCTACGACAAAGACTGTGACCTGAGCCTGATCAAGGGCAAGACCGTGGCCATCATCGGCTACGGCTCGCAAGGCCACGCCCACGCACAGAACCTGAACGACAGCGGCGTGAAGGTCGTGGTCGGCCTGCGCAAGGGCGGCGCCTCGTGGGACAAGGTCGGCAAGGCCGGCCTGAAGGTGGCCGAAGTCAACGAAGCGGTCGCATCGGCCGACGTTGTGATGATTCTGCTGCCGGACGAGAACATCGCCGCCGTCTACAAGGACATCGAGCCGCACCTGAAGAAGGGCGCATCGCTGGCCTTTGCCCACGGCTTCAACGTGCACTACAACCAGGTCGTGCCTCGCGCTGACCTGGACGTGTGGATGGTCGCCCCCAAGGCCCCCGGCCACACCGTGCGCAACACCTACACCCAGGGCGGCGGCGTGCCCCACCTGGTGGCCGTGCACCAGGACCAGTCCGGCAAGGCCCGTGATCTGGCCCTGTCCTACGCCATGGCCAACGGTGGCGGCAAGGCCGGCATCATCGAGACCAACTTCAAGGAAGAAACCGAGACCGACCTGTTCGGCGAGCAGGCCGTGCTGTGCGGCGGCGCCGTCGAGCTGATCAAGATGGGTTACGAAACCCTGGTCGAAGCCGGCTACGCCCCTGAAATGGCCTACTTCGAGTGCCTGCACGAGCTCAAGCTCATCGTGGACCTGATCTACGAAGGCGGCATTGCCAACATGAACTACTCGATCTCGAACAACGCCGAGTACGGCGAGTACGTGACCGGCCCCGAGGTCATCAACGAGCAGTCGCGGGAAGCCATGCGCAATGCGCTGAAGCGCATCCAGAACGGCGAGTACGCCAAGATGTTCATCTCGGAAGGCCGTCTGAACTACCCCAGCATGACGGCCCGCCGTCGCAACACGGCCGACCACTCCATCGAGAAGGTGGGCGGCCAGCTGCGCGCCATGATGCCCTGGATCGCCAAGAACAAGCTGGTGGACCAGACCCGCAACTGATACGGGCCTGCATGCCGTATTCCAAGGCCACTTCGGTGGCCTTTTTTGATGGGGCAGTGCGCTGCAGCCTTACACTGCTGCCTTCGTTCCTGGTCAAATCCGGGCAAGAATTACTATAATTTTAATAGCTGCTTGCGCTTGATGGGTAAGGGCTAGAGGCAAATTTTATGCATGATGGAGAAAGAGCTGCTGACCACGCGGGCGTGATGGTGCGCAAGCGGCGCAAGGGCATTTACATCCTGCCCAATCTGTTCACGCTGGCGGCCTTGTTCGGTGGTTTCTATTCCATCGTGATGGCCATGAACGGGCGCTTCGACATGGCTGCCGTGGGCGTGTTCTGCGCCATGGTGCTCGACAGCCTGGACGGGCGCGTGGCGCGCATGACCAACACGCAAAGCGCGTTTGGCGAGCAGATGGACTCGTTGTCCGACATGGTTTCCTTCGGCGCGGCGCCCGCGCTGATTGCCTATGTGTGGTCGCTGCACAGCCTGGGCCGCTGGGGCTGGATTGCCGCGTTTGTCTATTGCGCCTGCGCGGCGCTGCGGCTGGCACGCTTCAACGTGAACACCAGCGTGGTGGACAAGCGCTACTTCCAGGGCCTGCCATCGCCTGCTGCCGCTGCGCTGGTCGCGGGTTTCATCTGGCTGATGACCGAGCTGGGCGTGCAGCCCGGCGAAAATGCGTGGCTCACCTGGTCGCAGGTGTCCTGGGTGATGTTCAGCTTCACGCTGTACGCCGGGCTGACCATGGTGACCAATGTGCCGTTCTACAGCTTCAAGGACGTGCAGATGAAAAAGAGCGTGCCCTTTGCCGCCATCGTGCTCATCGCGCTGGGCATTGCCGTCATCAACATCCACCCGCCCATCGTGTTGTTCGGCGTGTTCGTGTGCTACGGCCTGTCGGGCTACTGCGTGTATGCCTGGCGCAAGGCCAAGGGCCAGCACAGCAGCGTCATCAGCACATCCACCGACGAACCGGACGAGCGCGGTCTGCACAAATGAACGCCACCGCCGCGGTGCACATGTGCTACATTGCACTGCATGAACACGTTTGCTCTGGCTCTACTGCTACCTCCCCACGGGCGGAGACGGTAGGCGCACGCGCACACTTTTTCCACAAAGGCCCGTATGCACCCGCAACGGGCCTTTTGCGTTGGGCGCCAGATTTTTGACGTTGCGGGACCCACACCCACCGATACCAGGAGAACGACATGGCTGACAAACTGATCATTTTCGATACCACCTTGCGCGACGGCGAGCAGTCCCCCGGCGCTTCGATGACCAAGGACGAGAAGCTGCGCATCGCGCGCCAGCTGGAACGCCTGAAGGTCGATGTGATCGAGGCCGGCTTTGCCGCCAGCTCCAATGGTGACTTCGACGCGGTGCAGGCCATTGCCAACGCGATCAAGGACTCGACCATCTGCTCGCTCTCGCGTGCCAACGACCGCGATATCTCGCGGGCGGCGGAAGCATTGAAGGGTGCCAACAGCGGCCGCATCCACACCTTCATCGCCACGAGCCCCCTGCACATGGAGAAGAAGCTGCGCATGACGCCCGAGCAGGTGCTGGAGCAGGCCAAGCAGTCGGTTCGCTTTGCGCGCAACCTGGTGGCCGACATCGAGTTCAGCCCCGAGGACGGCTACCGCAGCGACCCGGACTTTCTGTGCCGCGTGCTCGAGGCGGTGATTGCCGAGGGCGCCACCACCATCAACGTGCCCGACACCGTGGGCTATGCCATCCCCGAGCTGTATGGCAACTTCATCAAGACGCTGCGCGAGCGCATTCCCAACAGCGACAAGGCCATCTGGTCCGTGCACTGCCACAACGACCTCGGGATGGCCGTGGCCAACTCGTTGGCCGGCGTGAAGATCGGTGGTGCCCGTCAGGTGGAATGCACCATCAATGGCCTGGGCGAGCGCGCGGGCAACTGCTCGCTGGAAGAGGTGGTCATGGCGATCAAGACGCGCCGCGACTACTTCAACCTGGACCTCAATATCGACGCCAAGCACATCGTGGCGGCGAGCCGCATGGTCAGCCAGACCACCGGCTTTGTGGTGCAGCCCAACAAGGCCGTCGTGGGCGCCAATGCGTTTGCGCACGCCAGCGGCATCCACCAGGACGGCGTGCTCAAGGCGCGCGACACCTACGAGATCATGCGCGCCGAGGACGTGGGCTGGAGCGCCAACAAGATCGTGCTGGGCAAGCTCAGTGGCCGCAACGCCTTCAAGCAGCGCCTGCAAGAGCTGGGCGTGCAGCTCGACAGCGAGAGCGAAATCAACGTGGCCTTTGCCAAGTTCAAGGAGCTGGCCGACCGCAAGAGCGAGATCTTTGATGAGGACATTCTGGCTCTGGTCAGCGACGAAAGCGTGACCAGCGAAAAAGAGCAATACGGCTTTGTGTCCCTGTCCCAGCACAGCGAAACGGGGGAGCGTCCGCAGGCCTCCATCGTCTTCACGGTGGCGGGCAAGGAGGTTCAGGGCCAGTCGGACGGCAACGGCCCGGTGGACGCATCGCTCAAGGCCATCGAGTCGCACGTCAAGAGCGGCGCGGAGATGATCCTGTACTCCGTGAACGCCATCAGCGGCTCCACCGAGAGCCAGGGCGAGGTCACCGTGCGCCTGCAAAATAGTGGACGTGTCGTCAATGGCGTGGGGGCGGACCCCGACATCGTCGTGGCGTCGGCCAAGGCCTATCTCAGCGCCCTGAACAAGTTACAAAGTAAAGCCGACCGGGTGGCGGCGCAAGGCTGAGTGCAGGATTTATAATTTCACTCACTTTCTTTGGAAAGTCGCGCAAGGCATTGATCTTGCGCGACTTTTTTTATTTCCGTACACTGCACACATTTCTTACCGTTTGGAGCATCTGGATGCACCATCACTACCGCGCCGCAGTGAGCCGTTTTTTCCAGTTTCTGGGCCTTGTCGTGGTAAGCGCTGCGCTGGTGGCGCCCGGCGTGCACGCACAGGAGCGCAAGAAGGCGCCTGCCAAGAAGCAGGTCAGCAGTGTGTCCAACAAGGGCAAGCGCGCGGTGGCGCCGCGCAAGACGGCTGCCGCACGCAAACCCGTTCGGGTTTCCGCCAAGACCTCCAAGGCCGCCGCCCGCGTGGCGTATGTCCCTGCCAAGCCTTCCTTCGGGCAATTGGCCGGACTGCATGAAATCAACGATCCGCTGGACCTCAAGTCCAGCGTTGCGCTGGTGGTGGACCAGGACACGCACGAAGTGCTGTTCTCCAAGAACGACCACGCTGTCTTGCCCATCGCGTCGCTGACCAAGCTGATGACGGGCCTGATCATTTCCCAGGCCAAGCTGCCGATGGATGAGCCCATCACCATCACGCAAGACGACGTGGACACCGAAAAGGGCAGCCGCTCGCGCCTGGTTGTGGGCACGACCTTGACGCGGGGCGAGATGCTGCACCTGGCGCTGATGTCCAGTGAGAACAGGGCCGCCCATGCGCTGGGCCGTACCTACCCTGGCGGCATGGGCGTGTTCGTGGCGCAGATGAACGTCAAGGCCCGTTTGCTGGGCATGACCGACACGAACTACGTGGAGCCCACGGGCCTGTCCAGCCGCAACCAGTCCAGCGCCCGCGATTTGGCCAACCTGGTGAATGTGGCGCATGGCGACCCGCTGCTGCGCGAGCTGTCCACTTCTCCAGGCTATGAAGTGGCCGTGGGCCAGCGCACGCTGCAGTACAACAACACCAACGGCCTGGTGAAAAAACCCAACTGGGACATTGGCCTGCAAAAGACCGGCTACATCTCCGAAGCGGGGCGTTGTTTGGTGATGCAAACACAGATTGCCGGTCGCAAGCTCATCATGGTGTTCCTGGATTCCGCAGGCAAGCTCAGCCGCCTGGGCGATGCAGAGCGCGTACGCGATTGGGTGGAGAGCCTGCCTTCCACGCTGACGAAGCCGGTGCTGGCGGCGGGCGGCCACGGCTAACCCCATCGTTTCTGCCAAGCATCAAAAAGGCCGACCCGGCAATCACCGGTCGGCCTTTGTTGTTTGTGCTGGCAGCGCCTTGCACTACACCCCGCCAGGGCTTGGTTCGGTGTTGGCGGTGTAGCCCAGGGCCAGCGAGATCTCATGGGCGGTGGTCTGCAGCTTGGGCAGCCAGCCTTCGTCCAGCCGGTCGGCGGGCGCCGAGATCGACAGGCCGGCGACCAGCTTGCCCTGGTCGTCGTACACGCCCGCGGCCATGCAGCGCACGCCCAGTTCCAGCTCCTCGTTGTCGCGCGCCATGCCGTACTGGCGGGCCTTGGCGAGTTCGCGCTCCAGCACGGGCAGTTGGGTAATGCTGTTGCGGGTGTGGCCCGCCAGGCCGGTGCGGGTGGCGTAGGCCCGCACGCGCTGGGGGTCGTCCAGCGCCAGGAAGAGTTTTCCGGTGGATGTCAGGTGCAGCGGGGCGCGCCCGCCGATGGCGCGCACCACCTGCATGCCGGAGCGCTCGCTGTAGGCACGCTCCACATAGACGATCTCATCGCCCTGGCGCATGCTCAGGTTGACGGGCTGCTGGATCAGCTTGTGCAGGTTGCGCATGGGGGCCAGGGCCGCATCGCGCACGCTCAGACGCGCTTTGACGAGGTTGCCCAGTTCCAGCAGCCGCATGCCCAGCCGGTAGCTGCCGGATTCCGGGCGGTCCACAAAGCGGCCGATGGTGAGGTCGTTCAGGATCCGGTGGGTGGTGGAGGGATGCAGCCCGGTCTTCTCGCTGATTTCCTTGAGCGAGATGGCCTCTTCGCGAGAGGCCAGCACATCGATCAGCGTGAACATGCGCTCAAGGACTTGAACGCTGGGCTTGGCTGGGATTCCCGGATCGATTTTTTTCATGGCGGCAGTGCAATGAGGACTGCTGCATTTTACCTTGTGAAATGCAAACCTGCCGTCAGGCGCCCGGCTCCGTGGCTGGAGGGCTGGCACGGCGCCATTCGCCCGCTGTGCGGATTTCATGGGGGTGAAAGCGGGCCTTGTAGTTCATCTTGGGGCTGGCTTCGATCCAGTAGCCCAGATAGACATGGGGCAGGCCCAGCGAGCGAGCCTGGGCAATTTGCCACATCACGTTGTAGGTGCCGTAGCTGCAATGCGGCTCGGGTTCGTAGAACGTATAGACCGCCGACAGCCCATCGTCCAGCACGTCCAGGATCGACACCATCTTGATGGCGCCCGGATTGCCGTTGGCACCCAGCTCGCGAAACTCCACCAGCCGCGAGTTCACCCGGCTTTGCAGCAAGAACTGCGTGTATTGGTCAATGCTGTCGTGGTCCATGCCACCACCTGCGTGGCGGCCGGTTTGGTAGCGCAGGTAAAGCTGGTAGTGCTCTGGCACAAAACACAGGCGCAGCACGCGCGCCTGCAGCTTGCCGTGACGGGCTGCGGCGCGCCGCTGGCTGCGGTCGGGGCGGAAGTCGTTCACCAGCACACGCAGTGGCGTACAGGCCTGGCAGCCATCGCAGTAAGGGCGGTAGGTGAACATGCCGCTGCGGCGAAACCCCTTGGCCACGAGGTCGGAATAGACGTCGTTCTGGATCAGGTGGCTGGGCGTGGCGACCTGCGAGCGTGCCTGCCGGTCCGGCAGGTAGCTGCAGGGGTAGGGCGCCGTGGCGTAGAACTGCAGCGTTTGCAGCGGAAGGTCGTTGAGTTGCGTCATGCCGTGGGCACTGCGGGGGACAGCAGCTCGTTCCAGTATACGGGGTCAAATTGCCAGCATGGAGCGGGCAGGCCCGCGGCCCGCTGGATGTGGCGGAGAAAGGCGCTGCGCGGTATTTCGCGTGCGCCCAGCGATGCCAGGTGGCGGGTGTTTTGCTGGCAGTCGATCAGCTCCACCCCATGGTGGCGGCATAGGGCCACCAGGGCCGCCAGGGCGATCTTCGACGCGTCCGTGGCATGGGTGAACATGGATTCGCCAAACACCGCCTGGCCTAGGGCCACGCAATACAGCCCACCCACCAGTTGGCCGTCGATCCAGGTCTCCACGCTGTGCGCGTGACCCGCTGCGTGGAGCTGGGTGTAGGCGGCAACCATATCAGGAACGATCCAGGTGCCCGCCTGGCCGTCGCGCTCCTTGGTGGCACAGGCGGTGATGACAGCGTGGAAGGCGTGGTCGATGCGGATCTCGGCCTGGGGATGGGCGCGAAAGGCCTGCAGCGTTCTGCGCAGCGAGCGGTGCAGCTTGAATTGGGCGACTGGCAGCACCATGCGCGGGTCGGGCGCCCACCACAGGATGGGTTGCCCGGGGCCATACCAGGGGAAGGTGCCCTGCGTGTATGCGGCATGCAGGTGGGCCACGTCGAGTGTGCCGCCCGCGGCGAGCAGGCCGGGGGCGGGATCGTCCGCGCCCCAGGCGCTACTGGGGTGGGGCAGTGGGTCTTCGGGCTCCAGCCAGGGCAGTTGCGGGGGCATGAGGTCGGGGATGGCGATGAAGCTGCCATTGT
Source organism: Acidovorax sp. (assembly GCA_036786185.1). GTDB lineage: Bacteria > Pseudomonadota > Gammaproteobacteria > Burkholderiales > Burkholderiaceae_C > Acidovorax. The sequence goes on from DAIQRN010000032.1 coordinate 11,957, forward strand.
CCGGCATGCGCCATGGCGCACACGGCAGACTGGGGCAACAAAAAAGCCCACCATGCAGAACATGGTGGGCTTTCAGCGTGGCTCCTCGACCTGGGCTCGAACCAGGGACCTACGGATTAACAGTCCGGCGCTC
>DAIQRN010000033.1:0-12085 GCA_036786185.1 Acidovorax sp.
TGGTGACCACGCTGCTCATCCTGGTGGGCTATGCCATTCCGGGCTTTGTGCTGGGCGTGGCGCTGCTCGTGATCTTTGGCGGGCAGCTGCAGTGGTTTCCGCTGCGCGGGCTGACTTCGGCCAACTGGGACGAACTCTCCTGGGGGGCGCGCATCGTGGACTACCTGTGGCACATCACGCTGCCCGTCACGGCCATGGTGCTGGGCAGCTTTGCCGTGACGGCCATGCTGACCAAGAACGCCTTTCTGGAAGAAATCCGCAAGCAGTATGTGTTGACGGCGCGGGCCAAGGGCCTGTCGGAGCGGCAGGTGCTGTGGAAGCACGTGTTCCGCAATGCGCTGATTCCCATCATCACGGGCTTTCCGGCGGCCTTCATCGGTGCGTTCTTTGCCGGGTCGCTGCTCATCGAGACGCTGTTCTCGCTCGACGGCCTGGGTTTGCTCAGCTACGAGAGCGTGATCCGCCGCGATTACCCCGTGGTGCTGGGCACGCTGTACCTGTTCACGCTGATCGGGCTGCTGACCAAGCTCGTCAGCGACCTGTGCTACGTGTGGGTGGACCCGCGCGTGAAGTTTGACTAGTCCGAACGCACCGATGCCCCGATGAGTTCTGCTGCCACCCCGTCTTCTCTCTCCCCGTCGCTCCGTGCCTGGCTGCGTTTCAAGCGCAACCGCCTGGGCTACTGGAGCCTGCTGGTCTTCTGCGCCCTGGTGCTGATCAGCCTGTGCGCCGAGCTGGTCAGCAACGACAAGCCGCTCATCGTGCGCTACGAAGGGCAGACCTACTTTCCCATGCTCAAGGACTACCCCGAAAAGACCTTCGGTGGAGACTTCGAGACGCCCACCGACTACCTCGACCCCTTTATCAAGGAGCGGCTCTCCGCAGGCAGCAACTGGGCGCTGTACACCCTGAACCCCTACGGCCCGAACACGCTCAACTACTTTGCCAAGGCGCCCAACCCCTCGGCCCCCACGCGCGAGAACTGGCTGGGCACGGACGACCGGGGGCGCGACCTGCTGGCGCAGCTGCTCTACGGCTTTCGCGTGAGCGTGCTGTTTGGCCTGGCGCTCACCGTGACGGGCGTGCTGCTGGGCATGGTCACCGGCGCCATCCAGGGTTTCTTTGGCGGCAAGACCGACCTGGCGTTCCAGCGCTTCATCGAGATCTGGGGCTCCATGCCCGAGCTGTACCTGCTCATCATCTTCAGCGCGGTGTTTGCGCCCAGCGTGTCGCTGCTGCTCATTTTGCTGAGCTTGTTCGGCTGGATGGGCCTCTCGGACTACGTGCGCGCCGAGTTCCTGCGCAACCGCCAACTCGACTACGTGAAGGCCGCGCGCGCCTTGGGCGTGGGCAACGGGCAGATCATCTGGCGCCACATCCTGCCCAACAGCCTGACGCCCGTGGTCACCTTCTTGCCGTTCCGCATGAGCGGGGCCATCCTGGCGCTGACCTCGCTCGACTTTCTGGGCCTGGGCGTGCCGCCCGGAACGCCCAGCCTGGGCGAGCTGCTGAACCAGGGCAAAAACAGCATCGATGCGTGGTGGATTTCGCTGAGCACCTTTGCCGTGCTGGTGACCACCTTGCTGCTCTTGACCTTCATGGGCGACGCCTTGCGCGACGCCCTGGACCCGCGAAAGGCCGACCAATGACGGGAGACGCCGTGAGCCCGCTGCTGGACGTGCAAGACCTCCATGTCCGCTTCGGCTCCAAAGAAGTGGTGCGGGGCGTCAACTTTTCCATCGCAGCGGGTGAAAAGCTCGCGCTGGTGGGCGAGTCCGGTTCGGGAAAAACCATCACCGCCCTGAGCCTGCTGCGTCTGGTGGGTGATGCCACCATCACCGGGCAGGCACAGCTGCAAGGGCGCGGCGACCTGCTGGCCTTGCCGGAGCGCGAGATGCGCGGTGTGCGCGGCGGCGACATCGCCATGGTGTTCCAAGAGCCCATGACCGCGCTCAACCCGCTGATGAGCATTGGCGCGCAGATTGCCGAGATTTTGCAGTTAAAACAGGGGCTGACGTCCACCCAGTGCGCGCAAGCAGCTATAGAATTGCTAGCAAAAACCGGCATTCCTGAGCCCGCGCGGCGTGCCGGCAGCTTTCCGCACCAGCTCTCGGGCGGCCAGCGCCAGCGCGCCATGATCGCCATGGCCCTGGCCAGCAGCCCGAAGCTGCTGCTGGCCGACGAGCCCACCACCGCGCTGGACGTGAGCCTGCGCGGCCAGATTCTGGATTTGCTCGGCGACCTGCAGCGCCAGACCGGCATGGCCGTGCTGCTCATCACGCACGACCTGAACCTGGTGCGCCGCTTTGCCGACCGCGTGGCGGTGATGGAGCAGGGCGTTCTGGTGGAGCACGGCCCCGTGGCCCAGGTGTTTGGCAGCCCGCAGCATGCCTACACCCGCCGCCTCATCGCCAGCCAGCCGCGCCGCGACGTGGTGGAGGCCGACCCGCCCGCAGGCACCGCCCCCGTGGTGCAGGCGCAGGGCCTGCGCGTGGTGTACCCCACGCCGCTGCCGGGCGTCCGGGGCTGGTTCAAAAAAGGCGAGTTCGTGGCTGTGCTGGGGGCTGACCTGCAGCTCTTGCCGGGCCAGACGCTGGGCGTGGTGGGCGAGTCCGGCTCGGGCAAGTCCACGCTGGCGCAGGCCATTCTGGGCCTGCTGCCTGCGGCTGGCGCGCTGCAGGTGGGTGGGCAGGCCTGGCAGCAACCCGCCACGCGCAACACCCCCACCAACCAGCAACTGCGCCGCCGCGTGCAGGTGGTGTTCCAGGACCCGTTCTCGTCGCTGTCGCCACGCCTCACGGTCGAGGAGATCGTGGGCGAGGGCCTTCGGGTGCACGAGCCCGCGCTGACCGTGGCGCAGCGCCGCACCCGGGTGGTGGCGGCACTGGCCGAAGTGGGCCTGGCCGAAGACCAGTACCCGCGCTTGCTGGAGCGCTACCCGCACGAGTTCTCGGGCGGCCAGCGCCAGCGCCTGGCCATTGCCCGGGCGCTGATCGTGCAGCCGCAGGTGCTGGTGCTGGACGAGCCCACCAGCGCCCTCGACGTCACCATCCAGCAGCAGGTGCTGGGCCTGCTGCAGCGGCTGCAGAAAGAAAAGGGCCTGAGCTACCTGCTCATCACCCACGACGTGGAGGTGATCCGCGCCATGGCGCACGACGTGCTGGTGATGAAGGACGGTGCCGTGCTGGAAAGCGGCAGCGTGGGCGCGGTGCTGGACGCGCCGCAGCACCCGTACACCCAGCGCCTGGTGGCGGCGGCCACGGTGTTGCCGGTGGTTGTTTGATCAGGCAAAAAACAAGCTCCAGCGCTTATGGGGCGTGCGCTGATAGCTATGTTTTTGATAGTCATTGACCGCTTTCAAACCATGAGGGGCTGCCGGGCGTGCTGCTCTGCGACGGGCGCAGCCCACAGCAGTCGGCGCGTGTCCAGGCCCATGGCCTGCGCGCGTTCGAGCAGGTGCTCGCGCACATGCCAGGGCAGGGTGGGGGTGCGGGACAGAATCCACACATAGTTCCGGTTGGAGCCGACCACCATGGCCCACTGGTAGTTTTCATCCAGCGCCACCACGTTGTAGCCGCCATGGAACGGCCCGAAGAACGACACCTCCAGCGCGGCCCGCGTGGGTGCGCCGACAAAGCGGGCCGTGCCCTCGGCCTCCTTCCACTGCTGGCGCACGGGGTCGTAGCCACGGTTCACCACCTTCACGGAGCCGTCTGCATTGCGGCTGTAGGTGGCGCTGGCCCGCGTCAGGCCGCGTTCCATCGCGTGATCGATGCGCGCCACCTCATGCCAGTGGCCGGTGTAGCGGTCCACGTCGAAGTCGGTGACGACCTGCAGTCCCTCGGGTGTGCGGGGCGTGGAGCAGGCCGAGAGCACCAGCAAACCCACCATCGCCACGGCGGCGATCAGGGGCCAGGAAAGTGGGCGGTTGGAAGCGGGGCGGGTGCGCATGCTGTCTTCTCCTGCAAGGGTTTGTGGCAGGGCGGAGGGAGGGCGCCATGCCTTTTTTCGTGCTGTCAACCACTGTAGGCAAGGCCGCGCCCAGGCCGTGTAGGCGGGCGCTGTCACGGCATGTCGGCGGCGGGTGCATGCGACACAATGGTGCGCATCCCCTCGCCCCGCAGCCATCCGCCATGCCACAGACCGATTCCACCGCTGCCGCGTCACCGCTTCTGCGGGCGCTCTACCACCGCGCACATGCCGCCGGGCCGGGCTTGGGGGCCGTCGCCCTGCACCTGGGCGCGGAGCGCACCGTGGTGGCAGCGGGGCCGGACGCGGGCGAGCCAGCCATGGTGCTCACCCTGGCGCTGGGCCACGACAAGACGGCCCGCGACTTCTTTCGCGGCGCGGTGCCCACGCCGCTGGAGCTGGAGACCGCCATCGCGGCGGTGGAGGACGAGGTCCACGCCGCGCACCGCCGCTACCGCGCGTGCATGCCCGAGGGCCCGGCCGCCACGCCGCTGGCCGCGGACCCAGGTTTGCACGAAGTCGCCACCCTGGCCGGCATGGCCCCGGGTCCCTGGCGGGTGCTGCCACTGGATGCGATGGAGCGCCTGTTCAACCGCCTCGCCGCAGTCTCCGAAGGCCGCCCCGCGGCGCACGAAGGCCTGCCGGAGAGCCCGGCCTTTGCCGCCCGGCTGCTGGTGCTGCGCGAACTGATGCACCACATGCCGTTCGCGGCGATCGTGCTGGTGCCGCAGGCGGATTTGCCGGGGCTGGGCTGACGCCGTTCGAGGCGGGTGAGCGGCGCCACCTCCATCAGCGTGTACCGAGGGTTTGCATGAAAATGGCCTCTGGCGCTTTCCTGTCAAGCGCTGGCAGCTATCAATAAAGAAGCATTCTGGGCGCAGCCCCGTCACCTGCTCAGCGTTTGCACCATTTGTTCGTGCATGGCTTGCACGGCCGGTGCGTGTGCCGACGCCTTGCTGCGCAGGACCGCCACGTGCATGGCATCCAGCGGCGGTAGCTCGAACTCGGGCGGCAGGTTTTGCAGCACCTGCAGGTGCTGCGGCACGCTGCAGCGCGTGAGCACGGCCACGGCCAGACCGCTTTCCACCGCAGCCAGCTGGCCTGCCAGGCTGGAGCTGTGATAGACGATGCGGTAGGCGCGGCGCTGCGCGGCCAGTGCCGAGATGGTGGCCTGGCGCGCCAGGCTGGCCGATTCATACACCGCGATCGGCAGCGGGTCGCGCCGCCACACCTCGAACCGCGCGGCGCCCACCCAGACCAGCGGCTCATCGAACAGAAAGCGCCCGCGCTGCGGCTTGTCGCGCGAGACCAGGGCCAGGTCCAGCTCGCCGCGCACCACGCGCGGGATGAGCGCGGTGGACTGCTCGCAGGTCAGTTCGATCTCCACGCCCTGGTGGCGGTGCGCAAAGCTGCGCAGCACCGGTGTGAGGTAGCTGCAGGCGTAGTCGTCCGGCACGCCCAGCCGCACCCGGCCCGCCAATTGCGGGCCAAGCAGCGCGGCCTGCGCCTGGGCCTGCAGCTCCAGCATGCGGCGCGCGTACGACAGCAGCTCGGCCCCGGCGGGCGTGACCTCCAGGTGGCGCGGGCCGCGCAGCAGCACGGGGCGGCCCAGCGCCGCTTCCAGCTTTTTGATCTGCATGCTCACGGCCGACTGCGAGCGGTGCACCAGCGGCGCCGCGCCCGAGAGCGAGCCTGCGTCCACCACGGCCACCAGGGCGCGCAGCCAGTCGATCTGAAAGTCCGGGTAGCTCATGGCGGGATAGTGAGGTTATTCGTTTGTCGAATGGTAATTGTTCGAACTATCCGCTTTACACCTCGGTGCGGATCTTCGAGCATTCAGCGCATGCCTCTCAGAACCAGCGCTGTCGCCCCCGTATCACCGTTTTCCGACACCCGCGAGCGCGACGGCCAGTGGCTGCTCATCGCCGGGGGCGTGCTGCTGGGCAGCATTGGCGTGTTTGTGGAAGAGGCGGCGCAGCACCCGCTTGTCACCGTGTGGTTTCGCTGCGCGTTGGGCGCCCTGGCGCTGTTGGCCTGGTGTCTGGCCGCCGGGCGGGGGCGCGAACTGTGGCTGAGCGGCCGCGCCCGCTGGGTGGCCTGCGCCACGGGCGTGCTGATGGTGCTGAACTGGGCGCTGTTCTTTGCCGCCATCCCGCGCACCTCCATCGCCGTGGCCACGGTGATCTTTCACATCCAGCCCATCTGGGTCATCGCGTTGGGCGCATTCTTTCTGCGCGAGGCGGTGTCGCCCAGGCAATGGCTGGCCACGCTGGTGGCGCTGGGCGGTCTGGTGCTGACCACGGGGCTGCTGGACGGCGGCGCGCAACGGACCCAGGCCAGCGGCGGCTATGTGGCGGGCGTGCTGATGTGTCTCGGCGGGTCGCTCTGCTATGCCGCCGTCACGCTGCTGGCCAATGCACAAAAAAACCTTGCGCAGCAGGCCATCAGCCCCTTTGCGATGGCGCTGTGGCAGTGCCTGGTGGGCACGGCGGCGCTGGCCTGGGCGCCCATGGTGCTGGGCTGGCCGCAGCAGGGCGCGGCCTGGGGCTGGCTGGTGGGCTTGGGCGTGCTGCACACGGGCCTGGCCTACGTGCTGCTGTTTGCGGGCATGGCGCGCCTGGGGCTGGGCCGCATCGCGGTGCTGCAGATTGTCTATCCGCTCACGGCCGTGCTGATGGACTGGGTTGTCTATGGCCGCGTGCTGAGCCCCGTGCAGTTGGCGGGCGTGGGGCTGATGGCGGCGGCGCTGTGGACGCTGCGGCGGCCCGCCGTGCGGGCTGCGGGCGGCTGAACGGGCGCCGTGGCGCCCTTGGCGTCATGCGTTGCCCAGTTGGAACCGCTGGTCGAAATTCATCTTGCCCAGCACGCGCAGCGCGGCATCGCGGGTGGCGGTATCGACCTTGCTGATGTCCAGGCTGTAGCGCTTGGCGGTGGAGACCACGTCCACGCTGTGGCGGCCCCACTGCACGGCCACCAGCAGGGTGGGGCGCGGGCCCGCGTCCGAGCAGCCCACGCAGACGCCGCGCTGCTCGGGCTGCAGCATGAACTCCAGATGCGGGGTGCGCGACAGCGTGAGGCGGGTGGTGCCCAGCGGGCCCAGCGCGAACGAGACCACCCAGTCGTCTTCGTCTTCTACCGTCAGGAACGGGACATGCTGAGGTGCTGCCATGGTGGGGCGTGGGTGGGTGGTGGGCTCCGGCGGTGGCCGGGTGGGCGCTGCCTGGTGGCAAACGGCAACAAGTATGTGGGTGCCGGTACGGCGGCGGGGTGCGGGAGAACCCGGGGTTGGGTCTTTCCAACGCTGGGGGTTTTGTCAGCGTGTTGCAAGTCTCGCCGTGTTGCAGGGCCTGAAGATAGCGAAGGATTTGAGTGCAATTGGCCTTCAGCGCTTTGTGGATAAGCGCTAGCAGCTATATTTAGTATAGCGATCATGTGGATCCGTATTTTTCAGGCTGAGCCTGCATCTGCCCCGTCATGGCGCCACGGCGTAGAGTGCGGGCATGGCACGAGCACCCTTGCAGAACACACAACACCTTTTCACGATGATTGAACGACTCCCCGGCCTGCGCCGCTGGGCGCTGGCCTGGGGCGCGGTGGCCTTCAGCGCTGCCGCGCTGGCCGCACCCCCGCAGGCCGCGCCGGGCCCCTTTGTGGATGCCGCCTCCATGGCTTCGCGCGTGCTGGCGTGCACGGCCTGCCACGGCCAAGAGGGCCGGGCCACGCCAGAAGGCTACTTCCCACGCATCGCGGGCAAACCGGCAGGCTATTTGGCCAACCAACTGCTCAACTTTCGCGACGGGCGGCGCAGCTACCCGCAGATGGCGTACCTTATTGAGCACCTGACCGACGACTATCTGCGCGAGATGGCGGCGCACTTTGCCGCGTTGGAGGTGCCTTACCCACCGCCCCCGCCGCCACAGGCCCCCGCCGCCGCACTGGAGCGCGGCCGGGTGCTGGTGCAGCAGGGTGATGCGGCGCGCAAGCTACCGGCCTGCGTGGCCTGCCACGGCAGTGCCATGACGGGCGTGGTGCCGTCGATTCCGGGCCTGCTGGGCCTGCCGCGCGACTATCTCAACAGCCAGATGGGCGCGTGGAAGACCGGCCAGCGCCATGCCCAGGCGCCGGACTGCATGGCCGATGTCGCGCGCAAGCTCACGCCCGAGGATGTGAGCGCCGTGTCCGCCTGGCTGGCCGCCCAGCCCGTGCCCGGTGGCGGCAAACCCGCCGCCGCCCTGCCTGCCGCCATGCCCGTGCGCTGCGGCGGCGTGCAATGAGCCCGAGGATGTTTCCCATGCAACGCATTCTCTGGACGATTTCTTCCGTGCTGGCTGCGGTCGGCATCACAGCCGCCGCCGTGGTCGCGCTGAACTTGCGCGGCGAGGCCCCCCTGCCTGCGGCCGAAACCCTGCAAACGTCGCCCGAGCTGGTCGCGCGGGGCGACTACCTGGCCCGCGTGGGCAACTGCATGGCCTGCCACACCACCCAGGGCGGGGTGCCGTTTGCGGGGGGGCGGGGCATCGAGACGCCGTTTGGCGTGGTGCACAGCTCCAACCTCACGCCCGACGCCAGCCAGGGCATCGGCCGCTGGAGTTCTGCCGAGTTCTGGCGCGCCATGCACCATGGCCGCAGCAAGGATGGGCGCCTGCTGTACCCCGCCTTCCCGTACCCCAGCTACACCCAGGTCACGCGCGAGGATTCCGACGCGATCTTTGCGTATCTGCAAACCCTGCCGCCCGCCGCGCAGGCCAACCGGCCGCATGCGCTGCGCTTTCCGTACAACACGCAGGCCGCGCTGGCCGTGTGGCGCGCGCTGTTCTTTGCACCGGGCGAGACCGTGGCCGAGCCCGCGCAGACCGCCGAATACAACCGCGGCGCCTACCTGGTCAACGGCCTGGGCCACTGCACGGCTTGCCACACGCCGCGCAATGCATTGGGCGCCACCGCTGATGCCAAGGCGTTCACGGGCGGGCTGATTCCGGTGCAGAACTGGTATGCCCCCGCGCTCAACGCTGCGGCCGAGGCCGGGGTGCAGTCATGGGCCACCGAAGATGTGGTGGCACTGCTGACAACCGGTGTGGCACCCCATGGCTCGGTGCTGGGGCCCATGGCCGAGGTGGTGTTCCGCAGCACGCAGTACCTGAGCGACGCCGACGCGCGTGCCATGGCCGTGTACCTGCAGGCGCTGCCGCAGCAGCCCGGCCGCCCGGTGTCCGAGGCACGGGTCCCCCCATCGGCTGCCATCCTGGCGCGCGGCGGCAAGGTGTACGAGCAGCAGTGCGCGCAATGCCACGGCGACCAGGGCCAGGGCGAGCCCGGCGCCTTCCCCGCCCTGGCGGGCAACCGCGCCGTGTTGCTGGCGGACCCCACCAACGTGCTGCGCGTGGTGCTGCAGGGCGGCTATCTGCCCGCCACGGCAGGCAATCCGCGCCCGCACGGCATGCCGCCGTTCCAGCACCTGCTGTCCGACGAAGATGTGGCGGCCGTGGCCACCTACGTGCGCAGCAGCTGGGGCAACCAGGCGTCCGGTGTGGGTACCATCGAGGTTTACCGCGCCCGCGAGCGGCGCGGTCTTTGATGGATGGCCGAGGAGTTGCGTTTGACGGACAACGGTACGGACTGGTGGGTGGTTTGCCTGTGCGCGCAGTGGTGTGGCACCTGCCGCGAGTACCGTCCCTTGTTTGACGGCCTGGCTCGCGCGCACCCCGATGTGCGCTTTGTGTGGGTGGATATCGAGGACGACGCGGGCCTGGTGGGCGATCTGGACGTGGAGACTTTTCCCACGCTGCTCATCGCGCGTGACCGCACGGCGCTGTTTCTGGGGCCGCTGCTGCCGCAGGCCCCGGTGCTGGCCCGGCTGCTCGCCAGCCTGCGGGCGGGCGCCCCGCGCCGCGGGAGCATAGACGTGCAAGCGCAGGCTGTGTTGGAACGCGTGCTGCAAGTGCGGGGCAGCTGAAAACGCGCAGTCCCGTTCTCAAATCGGCATATCAGCTTTGCCGATTGTGGGGTGGAGGGGGTCATGCCATCGCTAGACTACGGCACTCTGGCGCCGCCAGCAGACGCTGCCCCGGTCATGAGGGGCTCACAACAATTCCAGTCCATGCGTTTCATCCGCTTTGTAGGCCGCGCCATGCTCGCGGCGACGGTGTTATCTGCCAGCTCCCTGGCGTGGTCCGAGGGCATTGTTCTGGGCCAGATCGGCCCCTTCACGGTACTGCCCGTGAACGATGCGGTGGAGGTGAACCAGGGCATCAAGGCCTACATGGCGCAGGCCAACAAGACGGGCATCAAGGGGCAGAAGATCACGCTGTTCGAGGCCGATGACCGCTACAGCGGGGATGGGTTCGTGGAGCAATTCCCCCTGGCGCTGGAAAAGAAGCCCATCGCCTTCGTGTCGCCCATCGGCTCGGCGGCCATCAAGCGCATGCTGGACGACAAGTTGCTCGACACGGCTCCGGTGGTGATCGTGAATGCCGTGCCGGGCGCCGAAAGCCTGCGTGCGCCGGGCCATCCCAAGCTGTTCCACATCCGTGCGGGCGACAAGCAGCAGATTGAAAAAATCATCACCCATACGCGCACACTGGGGATCACCCGTGTGGCGGTTCTTTACCAGGATCTGCCCATTGGCACCTCGGGCTGGGCCATGGCGCAGGAGGCCGCTGCCGCTGCAGGGCTGAGCCTCAAGGGTGAAATATCTCCGACGGAATTGGCGGCGCTGGACGCGGCGGCCGAGCGGGTGGCCAAGCTGGACGCGCAGACCGTGCTGGTGCTGGGCGCGCCTCGCTTCATGGCCGACGGCATTGCTGCGCTGCGCAAGGCGGGCGTGTCGCAGTCGATCTTTGTGCTCTCGTATGTGCCGCCGGGGCTGATCGTGAAACTGGTGGGAGTCAAGGGCGCGCGCGGCGTGGGCATTGCGCAGACCTTCCCCAACCCTAACGGCAAGACGCTCCCCCTGCACCGCGAGTTCCATGCAGCGATGAAAGAGGCCTTCCCGCAGGTGACGGAATACACTCCCTTCCAGCTCGAAGGCTATCTCTCGGCCCGCACCGTGGGTGAAGCGCTCAAGCGCTCCAAGGAGCTGACGGCCGCGAGTCTGCAGTCCACGCTGTCCACCATGGGCATGGTTGATTTTGGCGGCTTTCGCGTGGATTTTTCCAAGGGCAATGTGGGCAGCCGCTTTGTGGACATTGGCGTGATTGGCGCCGATGGAAGGCTGCGCTACTGACGCGCAGGGCGGGAGGCGGCAGCCACATCACATCTGTCTTTGCAAAGCAATCCTTTGCGGAGTACAATACGGGTCTCACGACCAAACGGGCGGGTACCAACCGCCCGTTTTTTTTGGTCGAACGCTTTTGAGCTCGAAGCTGTCGGGGAAGGGTCTCCGGGGGTTATCGGGTTTTTTGTTTTTCCGGGATGAAACACAAGTCAAGTGGCATTGCAGCAAGTCGTTGAACAAATCGTGACAGGCCTGGGGTATGACCTGGTGGAGATCGAGCGCTCCGCCGGCGGGTTGCTGCGCGTCACCATCGACTTGCCTTGGGCGCCACAGGCCGCCGAAGTCCCGGCGCCCCAGGTGGAGCAGTTCATCACCGTCGAGGATTGCGAGAAGGTTACGCGCCAGCTGCAGTTTGCCCTGGAGGTCGATGGCGTCGAATACAAGCGCCTGGAGGTGTCTTCCCCCGGAATCGACCGCCCCCTGCGCCACGAGCAGGACTTCGTGCGTTTTGCTGGCGCGGTCATCGACATCACCCTGAAGGCACCCATTGGTGCTGCAGCGGGCGGGCAGGTCAACGCCACCCGTAAAAAATTTCGCGGCCTGCTGGAGCGTGCCGAGGCCGGAGGCTGGCAGATCGTCTGGAGCGACGAGCCGCCCGTCAAGCCAGGACAAAGAGTCAGCAAGAAGCGTGTGCCCGCCCCATTACAGGCGCTGGGCTTTTCCCTCGATGAGATCAAGGATGCCCGTCTGGCTCCCATCGTGGACTTCAAGGGGCGCGCTGGCAAGGCGGGGGCCGCACCTGCTGCCTGATCTGAACAATAAATTGGGATGGTGGCCGCTGCACGCAGCCGCTGCCTTCGGGTGATTGAAATAGGAGAGTTGTCGCATGAATCGCGAATTGTT
>DAIQRN010000424.1:0-2961 GCA_036786185.1 Acidovorax sp.
CCCGGCAGCAGCTTGGCCGACCTGTACGACCCGCTGACCATGCCGCCCGCGCTGCTCAAGGCACACCAAAAGCTCGACGCGGCAGTCGATGCCGCGTATGCCCTGGTAGGTGGCAAAAAAACCTGGAAAAACGATGCCGAGCGCGTAGCGTTTTTGTTTGAACGCTACCAGCACCTGACCAGCTTGCTGCCAGCGGTGAAGGGCAAAGGTAAAGAGAAGACCAAAGGGAAGGCGGGCAGAAAGCAGGCCTAAATTCTGCGGAATTTACGTTGATCAATTCCGAGATTTACGGAACTACATTCCGAGATTTACGGCGCTAAATTCCGAGATTTACGATACCATTTCTGCATGAACATGGCATCCCTTTTCCCACGCCGAATCGAACCGCGCATTGCTGAAGCGATGCTGGACACGCCCGTGGTGTTGCTGGCAGGCCCGCGTCAGGCGGGCAAGACAACGCTGGTGCGGCAAATTGCAGAACAACAAGGATTGCGCTACCTGACCATGGACGATGGGCTGACCTTGCTGTCAGCACGGGAGGACCCGGTCGGGATGGTGCGCAGCCTAGATCGCGCCGTGCTGGATGAAATCCAACGTGCGCCTGAGCTGCTGCTGGCCATTAAAAAGAGTGTGGACGAAGACCGCCGCCCTGGCCGCTTTCTGCTGACCGGTTCCGCCAATTTGATGGCGCTGCCCACGGTGGCCGACTCACTGGCGGGGCGGATGGAAACGCTGTCGTTGCTGCCTCTGGCGCAGAGCGAAATCGAAACGCATGCGGCGAACTGGATCGATAGCGCCTTCGCAGGTCGAATACTGAAGGTGGATCAGCCCGCACTGGGCAATGATCTGGTCGAACGTGTGCTGCGGGGCGGCTACCCCGAAGCCATTGCGCGCCCCTCGGCCAGGCGGCGTATCGCGTGGGCGCGGCAGTACATCGACGCAATCATTCAACGGGATGTGCGGGAGGTGGCGGGCATCGAGAAGCTCGATCAGTTGCCGCGATTTCTGCGCGCCTTGGCGCAGACAGCAGGCCAGATGTGCAATTACACCCAGCTTGGCGGTCAGGTCGGCCTGGATGGTAAGACCGCTGCACGCTACGTTGGCGTATTCGAGCAGATGTACCTGCTCAAGCGGATCGATGTCTGGGCACGCAACCGCCTGAACCGCGTGGTGAAGACATCCAAATTGCAGTTCATCGACTCCGGTCTGTTGGCGGCGCTGCTGGATGTGAACATGGAAGAAGTGCAGCAAGACCGCACGCGGTTTGGCAACGTGCTGGAGACGTTTGTCTTTGGTGAGCTGCTCAAGCACACGACCACAGCGGATGGCGACTACCGCCTGATGTACTACCGGGACGCGGACAAGTTCGAGGTCGATGTCGTGCTCGAGAATGCAGCCGGGCAACTGGTCGGTGTGGAGGTGAAAGCGGCAGCCTCCGTCAGGGAGGGCGATCTTCGCGGACTGAAGAAGCTGGCCAGCCTGGCGGGCAGCCAATTAAAAATGGGCGTGCTGCTGTATGACGGCACCGAGACGATGCCCCTGGGGAACGGAATCTGGGCAGCGCCACTGTCGAGTTTGTGGGGCACGTAGAAGCAGCTCCTTGGCCCGGTCAGGATGCTTTGCATGCTACGCTGACGAACTATGTTCCAACCTTCCCAAGCCGATGTGCGCCGCTTCTTCTGCGGCGTGCGCTCCAAAATGCTCACCCAGGCCCCGATGGAAGCCATCGAAACGCTGGCCAGCCTGTGGATTGAAGAGCACCCCGAATACTTTGCCGATCTGGCCGATGCCGAGGCGGCGATTGCCCGCAACTACGACCTCACGCCCGAGCGCACCAATCCGTTTTTGCACCTGTCCATGCACCTGTCCATCAGCGAGCAGTGCAGCATCGACCAGCCGCGCGGCATTCGCCAGGCGGTGGAGCTGCTTTCCAAGCGGCTCGATGGTGGCCTGCACGATGCCCACCACGCAGCGATGGAGTGCCTGGGCCAGATGCTGGCCGACAGCCAGCGCAGCGGCCTGCCGCCCGATGGCGCGACCTATGTCGCTGCCGTGCAACGCCGCGCCACGCGAGATTGAGACGATTGCGTTTTTTCACCTTTCTTGACTTTTTGCACTATGAAATTCCAAGGTTCTGAGAATTACGTCGCCACCCCCGATCTGATGCTGGCCGTCAATGCCGCCATCCAGCTGCAGCGCCCCTTGCTGGTCAAGGGCGAACCGGGCACCGGCAAAACCATGCTGGCCGAAGAGGCCGCCCAGGCGCTGGGCCTGCCACTCTTGCAGTGGCACATCAAATCCACCACCAAGGCCCAGCAGGGGCTGTACGAATACGACGCGGTAAACCGCCTGCGCGACAGCCAGCTGGGCGATGCGCGTGCGCAAGTCATCGACAACTACATCGTGCAAGGCGTGCTGTGGCAGGCGTTCACCTCCGAGCAGCCGGTGGCGCTGCTCATCGACGAAATCGACAAGGCGGACATCGAGTTTCCCAACGACCTGCTGCGCGAGCTGGATCGCATGGAGTTTTATTGCTACGAAACGCGCCAGCTCATCCGCGCCAAGCACCGGCCGCTGGTGTTCATCACCTCGAACAATGAAAAAGAATTACCGGATGCGTTTTTGCGCCGCTGCTTTTTCCACTACATCAAGTTCCCCGAGGCGGACACCATGCGCCAGATCGTGGATGTGCACTTTCCTGGCCTCAAGGGCGAACTGCTCAGCGCCGCGATGCAAGTGTTCTACGAAATCCGCAAGCTGCCGGGGCTGAAGAAAAAGCCCTCGACCAGCGAGCTGATCGACTGGCTCAAACTGCTGCTGGCCGAAGAAATCCCGGCCGAGGCGCTGCACAGCGGCGACAACAAGATCAGCGTGCCGCCGCTGGTGGGGGCGCTGCTCAAGAACGAGCAGGATATTTCGCTGTTTGAAAAACTGGTGTTCATGAACCAGCGCAACCGCTAA
>DAIQRN010000425.1:0-2958 GCA_036786185.1 Acidovorax sp.
AGGTTGATCTTGACGTTGATGCGCGACAGGTTGGCAGCCACGG
Source organism: Acidovorax sp. (assembly GCA_036786185.1). Taxonomy (GTDB): domain Bacteria; phylum Pseudomonadota; class Gammaproteobacteria; order Burkholderiales; family Burkholderiaceae_C; genus Acidovorax. The sequence goes on from DAIQRN010000425.1 coordinate 44, forward strand.
TCTGGCAGATACGGCCGTCGTTCACGTAGCGGTCGTTCGGGCAGTTCATGGTCACTTCAAAGCCATTGGGGTAACCAGCCTCGGCCATGAGCTTCTTGGCGGCTTCCACATCGTAGGGCATGCGCTTCACATCGGGCTGAAAGCCGTTGATGCCAGGGCCCACCATCAGGGCGGAAGGGTTCGATGCGCCGCGCATCACGGTCTTCTTGATGCCCTCGATGTCGATGGCCTGATAGAAGGCCTGGCGCACACGCTTGTCCTTGAAGGGGTTCTTGCCCTTCACGTTGGAATACAGCAGTTCGTCGCGCTTCTGGTCCATGCCCAGGAAGATGGTGCGCAGCTCAGGGCCGGTCACAGCGCGGGTGTTGGGGCTCTTGTTCACGCGCTCGATGTCCTGCACCGGCACGGGCTCCATCACGTCCACTTCGCCCGACAGCAGTGCGGCCACGCGCGTGGCGTCGTTGGCGATGGGGGTGAAGACGACTTCCGTCGCGTTGCCTTCGATCTTGCCCCAGTAGTTGCCGTTGCGCACGAACACGCTGCGCACGTTGGGCTGGCGCTCGCGCAGGCGATAGGGGCCGGTGCCATTGGCGCGGAACGAGGCGGCGTTCTCGATGCCCTTGCGGCGGTCCACGGGTGTGACGGCCTGGTTGGTCTCGCACCACTTCTTGCTCATCATGTACGAGGTGGTGATCACGTCGGGCAGGATGGGCTGCGGCGCGACGGTTTCGATCTCGACCGTATGGTCGTCGATCTTGCGCACCTGCTTCACATCGCTGTTGGTGGCCTTCATGTCGGAGCCCTCGCCCTTCATGCGGGCGAAGCTGAACACCACGTCGTCGGCCGTGAACGGCGTGCCGTCATGGAATTGCACGCCCTTGCGCAGCTCGAAGCGCCACACGGTGGGAGAGGTCTGCTTCCAGCTCGTGGCGAGGGCGGGCGCCAGGCTCAGGTCCTTGTTGCGACCTACCAGGGGTTCATAGACGTTGCTGGTCACGCTCAGCTGCAGCGACTCGTTGAGCGAGTGCGGGTCCATGGACAGCGCATCGCCTTGGTTGGCAATGCGGATGGTTTGCGCGGATGCTACAAAACTAGCAGCAGCCAGCGCAGTAAATACAGCGGTTGCAACGATTTTCTTCTGAAATCTCATGGAAATCTCCTGGTGGTGGGAAAAGTGGCGAAAGTAATGCGATGGTTCAGGCAGCGGACAGCGGCATGGCCTGCTCGATCAGGCTGGCATGCAGGGCAGAGCCCAGCGGCAGTATGTCGTCGTTGAAGTCATAGCGGCTGTTGTGCAAGGCGCTGCCGCTGGCACCCGTGCCCTGACCCAGGCGCAGGTAGGCACCCGGCTTGTTCTGCAGCATGAAGGCAAAGTCCTCGGCCCCCATGCTGGGCTCCAGGTCGCGCACCACATGGTCTGCGCCCACCAGGGACTCGGCCACGTCGCCTGCAAACTGCGCCTCGACCTCGGAATTGATAGTGGCCGGGTAGATGCGTTCGTAATGCACGCTCGCCGTGGCGCCAAAGCCCAGGGCAATGGCGCTGCACAGTTCTTTCAGGCGCTTTTCCACCATCTCCTGCACCTGCGGGTCGAAGGTGCGCACGGTGCCCACCAGGGTGGCGGAGCCGGGCAGCACGCTGAAGGCGCCCAGGTCGCCTGCCTGCATGGCGCACAGGCTGACCACGGCGCTTTCGATGGGGCGCACGTTGCGCGACACAATGCTCTGCGCCGCCGTGATGATGTGCGCGGCCACCAGCACCACGTCCACCGTCTGGTAAGCGTGGGCGCCATGGCCACCGCGCCCCGTGATCTCGATGGTGATGCGGTCGGCCGCAGCCATCATCGGCCCCGGGTTGAGCCCCACGGTGCCGGGCTTCATGGCGGGCCAGTTGTGCATGGCGTAGATGGATTGCACCGGGAATCGGTCGAACAAGCCGTCTTCCATCATCACGCGGGCACCCGCAAAGCCTTCCTCGCCGGGCTGGAACACCAGCACGGCCGTGCCATCGAAGTTGCGGGTTTCGGCCAGATAGCGCGCCGCCCCCACCAGCATGGCGGTGTGGCCATCATGGCCGCAGCCGTGCATCAGACCGGGCTTGCAGGACTTCCAGGCAAAGTCGTTGTGCTCGGACAGAGGCAGTGCATCCATGTCAGCCCGCAACCCCACCATGGAGCCGCTGGAGGTGCTGCGGCCACGGATCACCGCGACGATGCCCGTGCGGCCAATGCCATCGTGAATCTCATCAACACCGCAGACCTTGAGGGCTTCCTTCACCCGGTTGCCGGTGTAGATTTCTTCAAAGCCCAGCTCAGGATGGGCGTGCAAATCCCTGCGCAGCGCAGTCAGCTCAGGGTGGAACTGCGCGATGTGCGCAAACGCCCGGCCGCCGGCCTTCAGGCGGGGGCTCAGCATCAGTGCCCCCCCGCCTTGCCCACACGCAGGCGTGGATCGACAGCGAAGTACAGCAGGTCCACCACGAGGTTGATGACCACGAAGATCAGCGCGATCAGGCACAGATAGGCTGCCATCACGGGGATGTCGGCAAAAGTCACGGCCTGGATGAACAGCAGGCCCATGCCGGGCCACTGGAAGACGGTCTCGGTGATGATGGCAAATGCGATCAGCCCCCCCAATTGCAGGCCGGTGATGGTCATCACCGGCACCAGCGTGTTCTTGAGTGCATGGCCAAAGTGGATGGCCCGGTCAGACAGGCCGCGCGCGCGCGCAAACTTGATGTAGTCGGTGCGCAGCACCTCCAGCATCTCGGCGCGCACCAGCCGCATGATCAACGTGAGCTGGAAGATCGCCAGCGTGATCGCGGGCAAGATGATGTGATGCCAGCCCTTGGCCTTGAGCAGGCCGGTGCTCCACCAGCCCAGCTGCACCACTTCGCCACGGCCGAAGCTGGGGAAC
>DAIQRN010000426.1:0-2958 GCA_036786185.1 Acidovorax sp.
CGGCAGGGCGTGGCAGCAGATCGGCGCGAAACTGCAGCCCCGCCGCAGGCCGGTCACCCACCCGGCGCGCATAGTGCTGCGCCAGCCAAAAGGCCACATGGAACAGCTCGCGCAGGGCGCTGTGCGCATCCTGCGCAGCCACTGGGCGTACATCGTGCACCGCCTTGTTGCCCAGGCGGCGAATCACATCCATCTTGGCGTGCACCGCCGTGCCTACCAGTTGTTGAAAGCTGGGCTCGAACAAAAAGGCCGACAAGTCTGCCTTGTAGGGCATGCGCAGGCACCCACCCCGGCCCCCCTCGGCCTGGTACAGCCAGGCCACGGCCAGCTCCAGCGTGCGGCGGGCGTAAAAGCAGGCGGTGCGCGGGTCGGCATGGGCCGCTGCCTCGGCACGGCGGGCTTCGGCCACGAGGGCTGGCCAGTCCGTGACAAGGAAGTCAAAGTTGGATGGTGGACTGCTCACGGGGTCTCCCTCATGCACCCGGTTCACCGGGGGCGATTGTGTCTAAAGCAACTCTAAAGACTGAAATGCGCAGTGAGTGCTTTAGAAAAAGCTTTATAAGTTGTTGTTTTTAAATGGTTTATCTGTTTTCTATATACACGCTTAAACGTGGATAAAAGGATCACTCCACAGCGATGACCCAGCGCGCCCATCGGCGTTGGCCTTGCAACGCTAGCTTGCCTTCGTCCCGCAACTCCCGCAACAAATCTCGTACCGCGCTTTCAGGCAGTGCGGGAAGCACTTGCCGTAGTTCCGCCAGTGGTGCGCCCTGGCCCCCTTGCTTGACCAAGTGCGTGAGCAGCAGTGTCTTGTTAGTTTCACGATCCAATCCCCGCTGACGGGTGTAGGTTCCCTTAGCACCCAGAGAGGCATACAGCGCTTCGGAAAGGATGTAGCGCGTGCCCTTGCCCCGCCCAATGGCCTCGGCAGCGCCTGCAGCCACCAGGCCAGGCAGACGTTCCTTGAGTGCAATCGGCAGTGGTTTGCCCTGCTCCAGGCATTCCAGCGCCAAATAATCCATCGTCGAAAAGCTGCGCAGCGTCTCCTCCCCCAGCCGCTCCATGAACCGCACAAACGCCGGGTTGCGTACCCCGCCCTCCAGCGTCAGCCGCACCTCGTGCGCGGCGGTGCCTGCAAAGCTGGGCAGCGGCTTGCCCTGGCGCACGGCGCTTTCCATCATCAGGTTCAGGCCCTGGCCGGATCGCTCGATCAGCCCGCAGCGCCCCAGGGCTTCGGCCAGGCGGCGGTTGCGCGGGTATTGCTGGTCAATGATGTTCTCGGGCGTGATGCCGGGCGGCAGGCCGCCGGGGCTCACCACCTCCAGCCGCTTGGCAAACTGCCGCACAAAGATGGAGCCGCCCAAGCGGTAGTCGCGGTGGGCCACCGCGTTCAGGATGGCCTCGCGCACGGGCACCTCGTCAAACGTGGGCAGGTCCATGCGAAAGAAATCGTCCTGGTAGCTCTGCCGATCGTTGCGCAGGTTGATCTTTTTCCACAGCGCGTCTTGCCACGCGAAGAAGCCCGCGCGGTATTCCTCGCGGTCGGCCGCCGGGCCTGCGGCCTCGGACGAGCGGTATTCAAACACCAGCTCGGCCTGCGCCAGCCACCGTGTGAGGCCCGCACGCGTGCCAAACAGGATGAGCGCCGCATAGCTCACCTGGTCGCCCTCCACCAGCAGTTCGGCATCGCGCAGCGTTTGCAGGTCGCTCAGCTCGCGCCTGCGCGGGTCGCCGCTCTTTTTGGCCCAGCGTTCGCGGAACAGTGCGATGGACTCGGGCTCCAGGTCTGCCAGCGTGGCGCCGGGGCAAGGCTGGGCTGAAAAGTCGGGGCCACCTTCGGCAAACATGGCGCGCAGTTCGTGGTCTGCCAGCGGGGCCAAGTCGTCGCCTGCGCGCTTGAAGTAACTGCCGTCCACATTCCACGCTGTGCCCGGCAGGCGCGACGGTACATGCACCACCAGCACGCGCCCCTCGGGCAAGCGCATCTCTTCCACCGGAATGCGGTGCCCCAGCCGCTGGTGCAGGCCCGCCTCGGTGCGGCCCGGGTCTTCAAACGCCTGGGTGCCCACAATGCGCCGAGGCCGCTTGTCCGTCACGCCCAGCACCATGGTGCCGCCGCCTTCGTTGGCCAGGGCCACGCAGTACTTGAGCAACTTTTCAAAGTCGTAGCGCTGCTTGGCCTCCTTGAACTCCAGGCGCTGGCCTTCTGGTTCAAGCAGCCATTGGTGGAGCTGGGCGACGGAAGTGGGCATGGCGGCAACCGTGTGCGGAGTCAAAGCGGTCCAGTCGACGCTCGCTGCTGCAGTGCCGCCACCAGCGCACGCAGCTGCGGCAAATCTGCGTGAATCGTGTTCCAGACCAGCGCGTAGTCCACCTTGAAGTAGCCATGCGCCACGCGGTTGCGCATGGTGTACATCAGCGCCCATGGCACCTGGGCGTGGCTTGCTGCAAAGGCGGGGTGCAGCTTCTCGATGTTGTGGGCGGCTTCGCCCAGGATTTCGAAATTGCGCACCACGGCGTCTTGCGTTTTCTCGTCGGCCAGAAAAGCATCTTCGGCCATGCCGTCCACATACCGGTGAATGCGGTCGATGGCCTCCACGATGTGGGCCAGGTAGTCGGGCACCCGCAGTGCGTCAGCCTTGCTCACAGCGCCTGCGCCTGGGCAATGACCTGGTCGCGGAACTTGGCGGGCAGGCCTTTGGGGGTGAGCACATCCACCGGAATGCCCAGCAGTTGCCCCAGTTCGAGCTGGATCTTGGCAATGTCCATGAGCGTGGTCTCGGGCGTGGGCTCCACCAGAATGTCCAAGTCGCTGCTCTCCGTGTCTTCGCCATGCACCACCGAGCCGAACACGCGCACGTTGGTCACGCGGTGGCTCAGGGCAATGGCGCGAATGGCGTCGCGGTGGGTGTGCAGAGCAGTGGATGGGCGCATGGCGGGGGCTCCTGGGTGCAAGGG
>DAIQRN010000034.1:0-12049 GCA_036786185.1 Acidovorax sp.
GCGTGCTGGTGTGCACGCACTGCTGGCTGGTACAGACCGAAGACCACGCCGGGCGCGAAGCGCTGTTCACGCACGATTACGCGTACTTCAGCTCGTTTTCTACCTCGTGGCTCGCCCACGCCAATGCCTATGTGCAGGCCATGCAGCAGCGCCTGGGCCTGGGGGCGGGCAGTTGCGTGGTCGAGGTCGCATCGAACGACGGTTACCTGCTGCAGTATGTGCAGCAGGCGGGCATTCCCTGCTATGGCATCGAGCCCACGGCCAGCACGGCCAAGGCGGCGCGGGCACTGGGCCTGGAGGTGGTGGAGCGCTTTTTTGGCGTGGCCTTGGCCGACGAACTGGCCCGCGCAGGCCGGCAGGCCGACCTGATCGCCGCCAACAACGTGCTGGCCCATGTGCCAGACATCAACGACTTTGTGGGCGGCTTCACCCGCCTGCTCAAGCCCCACGGCGTGGCGACGTTCGAGTTTCCGCACCTGCTGCGCATGGTGCAGGGCTGCCAGTTCGACACGGCTTACCACGAGCACTACTCGTATTTGTCGCTCACGGCGGTGCAGCGCATTTTTGCGGTCAATGGGCTGGTGGTGGTGGATGTGCAAGAGCTGCCCACCCACGGCGGCAGCCTGCGCGTGTTCGCCGCGCGGGCCGATGCCAGCGCCCACCCACAGGCCTCGCCAGAAGGTGCCGCCCGCGTGGCGCAACTGCTGGCCACGGAAGCGGCAGCAGGCCTGCTGGGCGAGGGTTTTTATAGCGATTTTCAGCCCCAAGCCTTGCGGATCAAGCGCGAGCTGCTATCGTTTTTGTTGCAATGCCAGGCCGAGGGCCTCACCGTGGGGGCCTACGGCGCTGCTGCCAAAGGCAACACGCTGCTCAACTTTGCGGGCGTGCGGCCCGACCTGCTGCCCTACGTGGTGGACATAAACCCCGCCAAGCAGGGCCAGTATTTGCCGGGCAGCCGCATCCCCATCGTGGATGAAGCCCACCTGCGCGAGCACCGACCCGACCGGGTGCTGATCCTGCCCTGGAACCTGCGCGACGAAGTGGCCGCGCAGCTCGACTATGTGCGCGAGTGGGGCGGAAAGTTGGTCGTGGCTATCCCGCGATTGGAGGTGCTCGAATGAATGCCGTGCCCCGCATCCCCTTGTCTCGCCCTTCAATCACCGATGCGGAAGTGGCGCTGGTGACAGATGCCGTCCAGAACGGCTGGGGAGATCGTTGCTACGACCACATCCATCGGTTTGAACAGGCTTTTGCTGACCATGTGGGCGTGCGCCACGCCATTGCCACGTCGAGTTGCACTGGTGCACTGCACATGGGCATGGCGGCGCTAGGCATTGGGCCGGGTGATGAGGTGATCCTGGCGGACACGAACTGGGTAGCCAGCGTCGCACCCGTGATGTACCTGGGTGCCCAGCCGGTGTTGGTCGATGTTCTGCCCGATACATGGTGCCTTGACCCGCAGGCAGTGCGCGCGGCGATTTCCCCGCGCACCAAGGCCATCATCGCGGTCCATCTCTACGGCAATCTGTGCCATATGGATGAACTGCTGGCTTTGGGCCAGGAATTTGGCATCCCCGTCATTGAAGACGCGGCAGAAGCGATGGGCTCGATCTACCACGGCCGGCGCGCCGGGGCGATGGGCGCATTTGGCGCGTTTTCCTTCCACGGCTCCAAGACCATGACCACGGGCGAGGGCGGCATGTTCGTCACCGACGACCCCCAGCTCTACGAGCACGTGCTCAGTCTGTCCAATCACGGCAGGGTGCGCGGGCAGCAGCGCCAGTTCTGGCCCGAGATGCTCGGGTTCAAATACAAGATGTCCAACTTGCAGGCCGCACTGGGGGTGGCTCAGCTGCAGCGGGTAGAGCAACTGGTGGAGCGACGCCGTGCTGTCTATCACCGGTATCAAGCCGCCTTTGCCGGAGTGCCCGGCGTCACGGTGAACCCTGAGCTTCCCGGCACGACGATCGGCGCCTGGATGCCCACGGTGGTGCTCGCCCCGGAGCTGGGCGTGACCGCAGAGGCGCTGCTTCAGGCCTTCAAAGGGGCGAACATTGATGCGCGCCCCTTCTTTGCCCCCCTTTCCACGCTGCCCTGGATGCCCCCTGGCCCGACGGGTCGCCATGCCCAAGGCTTGTACGAGCGGGCAGTCAATCTGCCCAGCTTTCATGACATCACGGACGCTGAAATTGAGCGAGTTATTTCTACGGTGCTAATGAATATATGTTGAATTGATTTTTAATATTTTTTTCTAGGAGGCGAATTAGAATGAAGTACTATTTGCTTGGTGCATCGAATCCCGAAACTATTCGGATGATTAGAGCTGTTCGGTCTGTTGATGAGGGTTTTGAATTTGCCGGCATGCTGGACAACGATGTTAAAAAGCACGGAGCAGATTTTTACGGCCTCGCGGTTTTGGGTGGAATTGAGAAAATACCCTTTCTTAAGGGAGATCAAGTTCGGTTCGTGAATCTTATAACGCGTACTACAGAAATACGCAAGACCACTACAAGTGGCATTTTGAAGGGTGGTGGCGTTCTGGGAAATTTAATACATCCTGGTATTAATTTGGATATGGTGAAAATTGGTGTTGGTTTGTATCTTCAAGAGGCGGTAATATTGCAGGCAGAGGTGGAGGTTGGGGATAACACTAGCATACACATGGGTTCGCTGATAGGTCATGAAACCAAAATTGGCAGCTCGGTGTTTATTGCGCATGCTGTCAGTGTCTCTGGGTGCTGTGAAATCGGTGAGGGGGTTTTTATTGGGACAAATGCCTCTATTTTGCCCAGAGTAAAAATAGGTCAATGGGCGACAATTGGTTCTGGTGCTGTTGTTACTAAGAACGTTCCGGATTATGCGGTGGTTGTTGGAAATCCTGGTCGAGTAATTAAGTATAACCAACCTCCCGGTGTTCGTTGAGATGATTTTGATATTTTCAGTAAAGGTATTTTATCGTGTCGTCTGAGCAAAAAGATATTCAATTTTTATTGGAGCGTGAAGCTCGTTTGCGTGACTATGCGCAGGACGGCACATTACAGTCTCTCTCTCGTGATTGGTTGCGCGAATCCATGCAGCGCAAGTACGTCTACAACTTTGATTGGCTGGGACGTCCCATCATCCAGTACCCCCAGGACATGTGGGCCGTGCAGGATCTGATTTGGCGTGTGCGTCCGGACCTGGTGATTGAAACGGGCATTGCCCACGGCGGATCGCTGATTCTGAGCGCCTCCATGCTGGCAATGCTGGACATGTGCGACGCCATCGAGGCCGGCACGGTGGTCGATCCCCGTAACAGCCGTCGCAAGGTGCTGGGCCTGGATATCGACATTCGGGCCCACAACCGCGCGGCGATCGAGCGGCATCCGATGGGCTGCCGCATCCAGATGATCCAGGGCTCCTCCATCGCGCCAGAGGTTGTGCAGCAGGTGCACTCTATTGCGCAGCAGCATGGCCGTATCCTGGTATTTCTCGATTCGATGCACACCCACGAGCATGTGCTGGCTGAGCTGCAGGCCTATGCGCCCCTGGTGTCGCCAGGCAGTTATTGCGTGGTGTTTGACACCTTTGTCGACGATATGCCCTCGGGTTTCTTTGCGGATCGCCCCTGGGATGTGGGCAACAACCCCAAAACCGCAGTCCGCGAGTGGATGGCAGGTAATCCAGATTTCGAAGTGGATGCCGAGATGGAACAGCGCTTGCAGGTGACCGTTGCGCCACAAGGATTCCTGCGGCGCAAAGGATAGAGTCGATTCTGAAGCGCCGACCCTTTGGGATCTGCTTGCTGCGGCACGCGGTGGTCTGGGTAGGCTTGCAGGTGTTGTGGTGCTGGCACCAACGCCAGTGCCTTCCTCTCTAGCGATCAGGCGACCAGTGTGTCGGCGTTCAAAGGGCCGTCATCCCGGACAACTTCGGATGCCGCCCCCATCGGGCATGGAGATTCGCCCAAGTATTCCTGGGCCTCCTGCACATACTGGCGGGTCCGCTCCAGCAGCACATCCGCGGGTTCGCGCTCGCCCAGAGATTGCAGCGCCTCTTTCAGATAAACGCGGGCGAAGTCCAGGTGCCCGTGGGCATTTTCGATTTCCGCCAGCACGGTCAGCGCCATCGCATCGTGGGGCTTCGCGCACAGAATCCGCTCCGCCAGCTCTGTGGCCTGGGCCCAGTGCCGGTTCGCCAGCAGGTCGCTTGTGCCTTCTGAGCCTGCCAGGGGCATGTGCTTGCTCTTGGCGGTATCCAGTATTTTTTGCAATCGCTGGTAGGCGATCGAAAGCGGAACGCGTTCGCCCGGGGCGACGCCCACCAGAAACTCTCGGTGTTCAGGTGGTGGGGGAGCCTCTGCGAGCATTGCCTGGACTTCGCCGTCTACCTGTGCCAGCGTCCACTCCGTGTGCTCTGTCTTGGTCAGCCAGTGCAGCCACATGCTGCGCAGGGCGTTGCCAAACTCTTGCAAAAAAACGTCTTCTCGCATCACGGCGCTTGCTTCTACCTCCTGGCGCAGCACCTGCCGCAGTTGGTTGAGGGCCGAGGCATCGGACGCGAGTGCGGCGGCGATACCGAGATATTCCTCCTGGTCGCGCGCAACCCAGTGGTGACGGCCCAGGTGCGCCAATATCCCTACCCCCATACGGTTGCGCAGGGTGTCGCCGTTGAGGGTCACTACCGGAACTCCCATCCACAGCAAGTCATTGGTCGAGGTTCCACCTACCAGCGGAAAGGGATCCAGGGCAATATCAATGCGGTGGTAGGTCAGGTACTGGTTTCTGGAGTCCATTGCCACCAGTTCCAGCCGCTCGGGGTCGATGCCCAAATCCGCGCAATGTTGGCGGTAGGCACGCTCTGTGGCTTCAATGTCGAGGTTCTTCCCCTCGATCAAAAGGCGTGAGTGCGGTACAGCCTGCAGCAGCCGCCCCCACAGCGCCAACACTTCATCTGTCAGCTTGCCCAGGTTGTTGCACGAACCAAAGGTGATGTAGCCATTGTCCAGGGCGGGCGTTGGCCGCACCTGGTAGGCCGGCTGGTAGCGCCACAGCGGGTTGCGGATCATGGGGCGATAGCACGACAAGCGAGTGGCTAGACGATACAGACGCTCGGTGTACCACTGCGGGGCATTTGCCGGGTCGGTTACCGCATCGCTGACCCACCAGTCAATCGCGCGAAGCCCGGTGGTTCCTGGATAGCCGATGGTGGACAGTTGAACGGGGGCCGGTTTGCGCGCCAGCGCCAGCAGAGAATTGCCCCCGGTGTGGCCGGCCAAGTCGATGGCAATGTCTATGTCAGCATCTCGGATCGCCTGGGCCTGCTGCTCTGGCGTTTTGCCGCTGATTTTGATGAAACGATCCGCGTGGCATTGCACCCGGGTCGTTACATGGTCTTCCACGGGGTAGTTATAAAAGGCGATGACCTCGAACTGTTGTCTGTCCAGGCCTGCCAGCAAACCTTCGGCGAAGTACATCACCGCATGGTTGCGAAAATCCGGGGAGATAAAGCCGACGCGCAGGCGCCGCCAGGGGTTGCGGTCCTTGTCCTCAAACTTCGGCCATTGCTCCTGCAATGGTCTTTCGAAGTTGTCACTGAACACCCGCGCCAAGCGTTGCAGCTCACTTGCTTGGCTATGAGGGTCGGCCAGCATGAAGAGCAATGCGTTGGTATAGCTGTGAGCTGCCTGGGGCGCCAGCGCAATGGCCCGTTCGCAATCCTGCACGGCTTCCCGCACCTGCCCCAGTTCGCGGCGGTGTACTGCCGACTGTGTCAGTGCATCCAACTCCTCGCCCAAAGTCTTGGCATGCGCCAGAGCCTTCTGGCTTGCATCAAAGCCCTTTTGGTTCAGCGTCATGGTGTAACAGCATTGCGCCAGCTTGGCCCAGCAGGTGCTGTGATGGGGGCGTAGCGTAACGACTCTCTCCAGCAAGGGAAGCGCCTCAACGTTGCGCCCTTGCGTTAGCAGCGTATTCGCGTAGTTGATCAGCAGTTCGGCGTCTTGTGGCCACAGAGCAGCTGCTTGTCTAAAGGCTTGCAGTGCCGGGTCAATGTCGCCCGTCTGACTCAATGCAAAGCCCAGCAAGCGATGGGCCTTGTGGTGTCGCCCGTTCTTGCGCAATGCCTGACGGCAAAGACGGGTCAGCAGCGCCCAATCCTGTGCATCCAGGGCCGCCTGCAACCGTGCGTCCATGGGGTCGGAGTGCTTTTGCATGGTCATCAATTTCCTGTGGTCTGCCAGGAGTGCCACGCAGCGCAACCGAAAGCGGCTAACAAAACTCCCCGCGCGTTGTTGTGCCGCTGTGCTGAGTTTTGTCAGCCGCTCTGAAAGCCGCCTTTCAGCCCACCCCCGAATACGTTTAACGATTCAGCAAGGCTAGCACGCCCTGTGGGATCTGGTTGGCCTGCGCTACCATGGCTGTACCCGCCTGCTGCAGGATCTGCGCACGGGCCAAATTGGCCGTTTCAGCCGCGAAGTCGGCATCCTGGATCCGTGAGCGCGAGGCCGACATGTTTTCCGATGTGATGTTCAGGCTGGCAATCGCGGTTTCAAACCGGGCCTGTAGCGCGCCCAGCTTGGCGCGCTCACTGGCGATGTATTGCAGAGCCGAATCCACCGTCTTGAGCGTGTGCGAGGCTTTGCCGAAGTCTGAGATATCCAAATCGGAGACTTTTTTCAGCGAAGAGTTGAAAGTCGCAGCCCCCAGAATGTTGGTGGTGGACACGGCGCTGAAGGACTTGTCGGAATCGAGCGTGATGTAGCCCGCGATGGCGATCTCGCCAGCACCAGCGGCTGAGCCCAAGGCCTGCGACGTACCTGCCGTGGTGACAGATCCGTCGCCCTTGCCGATCTGTTTGGTCACAGTGATCTGCCCTGCATTGGCCGACGCTGTTTTGCCAACGGCAATCGTGTTGCCTGTGTTGCTGGTCAGAACGATGCCTGTAGCGTCCTTGTTCAGCGATGCCACCACTCCGGTCTTGGACGATTGCTCGTTGATGGACTGCACCGCCTTGGACAGTGCCTCGGAGCCGCTGGTTGAAGCCCCCTCAATTGCGAACGAGATGGTCTTGGGATCGGCTTTGTTCTCCGATTCCAGCGTAATAGCATACGCACCAGTGGCGCCAAACTTCAGTTCCACCTCGGTGCGCGCCGTGGCCGTTACGCCGGTGTACTGAGTCTGCAGGTTGATCGATTCGGCCGTCTTGCTAGCGTGCTCATTGGCCGCCACGTCGATAGCGGCGCTCCCCAGCGCGCCATTGATGGTGATCGCTCCAGAGCCCACACCGTTGGATGCGTAAGCCACTCCCGCGCCCAGAGATGCCGTGGGGCTGGCCCCGACGGCGTCTGTGCCTGACACTTGGTTGTTCCCGTACACGCTTGTGCGCAGATTCGCCGTGGCGGCAACGATAGTCTGGTTGGCATTGGCACCGACTTGAAATTGGGATGTGCCGAAAGTCCCATCCAGCAGTTTCTGACCATTGAATTCGGTGGTCTGAGCCACACGATCCAGTTCGGCCACCAGCTGGCTTACCTCCTGTTGAAGGGCCTGACGGTCGGATGCGCTATTGGATGCATTGGCCGATTGCACTGCCAGTTCGCGCACACGCTGCAGCATGTCCCCCGCAGCCTTCATGGCGCCCTCAGCCGTCTGAGCCAGCGAAATTCCATCATTCGCATTGCGAGCTGCCTGGTTCAATCCTCGGATCTGGCTGGTGAAGCGCTCCGAGATGGCCATGCCCGCAGCGTCGTCCTTAGCGCTGTTGATGCGCAAACCCGAAGACAGGCGCTGGATGGAGGTGTTGAGTGAGCCCTGGCTAACGCCCAGGTTGCGCTGGGCGGTAAGCGAGGCAATATTGGTGTTGATGGTGGCTGCCATGTTGGTACTCCTGGGCGGTGCGTTACGACTTGCTGGTGTTTCTGTTGCCGGCACAGTCGCCAGCCTGCTTGGTTCATCCCAAAGAATGTGAGTTGATTGTGGGGAGTCGTACGCAAACCGTTGGGCTGAAAAAAGGCGGTAAAACAATCCTTTCCCTGCTTTTGGCCCTCAAGTTTTCTCCGTAACACCCGATAACACATTCAACGGGGTGGTTGTAGCCAGTGGTGGTACCCCCGTCGTTCTTGGGCTGACACGGGGTTAGCAGAGAACTTCCCAGTCAGTTACTTTTTCAGGAGATTTGCAATGGCCGCCTCCATCAATACCAACGTCGCCTCGCTCACCGCCCAGCGCAATCTGGGCGTTGCCCAAGGTTCGCTCAACACATCCATCCAGCGCTTGTCTTCGGGCCTGCGTATCAACAGCGCCAAGGATGACGCTGCGGGCATGGCCATCTCGGAGCGCTTCACCAGCCAGATTCGCGGCATGAACCAGGCCGTGCGGAATGCCAACGACGGTATTTCTCTGGCTCAGACGGCTGAAGGGGCCATGAAGGCCGCAGGCGACATGCTGCAGCGTGTGCGCGAACTGGCAGTGCAATCGGCCAATGCGTCCAATAGCGCGTCTGACCGCCAAGCCCTGCAGCAGGAAGTGAACCAGCTGGTGGCTGAACTGGATCGTGTGGCTCAGACCACCGAGTTCAACGGCGCCAAGCTCCTCAACGGCTCTTTCGGTACTCAGCAGTTCCAGGTGGGTGCTAATGCCAACCAGACTATCGTGGCTGCTACCGCCAACCTGCGCACTGGCGTGTACGGTAACAACCAGGTGTCAGGTACGAATGCGGCGGGTGTGAGCCCCACTGCGACGCTGGCGACCGCCAGTGCTTATGGCTCCAACGGTGTGGGTTCCGGGGCGATCACCATCAATGGCGCGCTGGGCAGTGCTGCTGTCAACGTGGCTGCCAATGAGCACGCCAACAAGACGGCCGAATCGATCAACCTGCAGACCCAATATACCGGCGTGACGGCCACGGCACGCACTGAGGTGGAACTGAAGTTTGGCGCCACTGGTGCGTACTCCATTACCCTGGAATCGGAGAACAAGACCGATCCCAAGACCATCTCGTTCTCCGTGGACGGCACGGGGACGACTGGCTCTGAGGCCTTGTCCAAGGCGGTGCAGGCTATCAACGAGCAATCGTCCAAGACGGGTGTGGTGGCTTCGCTGAACAAGGACGCCACAGGCATCGTGCTGACCAATAACACGGGTAACACGATCGCAGTGGGCAAGACGGGGGCAGCTAACGCTGGTGATATCACCGTGACCAAGCAGATTGGTAAGGGTGATGGTTCTGTGACTACCGCTGGTACGTCCCAAGCACTTGCTGCAGGGTCGACTGCTTCTGGAGCCGCTATTGCGGTCGCAGGTTACATCACGCTGGACTCGGATAAGTCGTTCAGTGCCGTGTCGACTACTACGATGCTCGCCTCTGGAACACTCAATTCTGATTTGAAGAAGGTGGCGGACCTGGACATCACTGACTTCAGTAAAGCCACCCACTCGCTCAAGACGGTGGATTCGGCTCTGCAATATATTGCTGGCGAGCGCGCCAAATTGGGTGCCTTGCAATCTCGGTTCGAAACCAGCATTGCTGCGCTGCAAGTGACTTCCGAAAACATGTCTGCGTCGCGTGGCCGTATTCTGGACGCTGACTTCGCCGCGGAAACAGCTAACCTGTCGCGTACCCAGATCCTGCAACAGGCAGGTACGGCGATGGTGGCACAGGCCAACCAGTTGCCACAGGGCGTTCTGGCTCTGCTGCGTTAACTTTGGCAAAAGTGCACAGCAAAGCTGGCGCAGAAGTGCCATGCTTTGCTAAGCGCACAGGAGAAAAGAGGTGCGGCGGGTGAAAACCTTGATCGCACCTTGTTTTTTGCTGGGGTTGTCTCGAAGTGACCGGCATGCACCATGCTTTTCCCTGGCATATATCGCTGCATTGGTTTGATAATCAGGAATGCGTTATTAACGTGCATGCAAGGGGGTTGAGATGGCCAGTTTTTCTTCTATCGGGGTGGGTCTTGGCGGCAGCGTTGATGTCAACGGTCTGATCAAGGCATCCGTGGATGCCGTCAAGCTGCCCATCACCCGTGCCAATGGTCTGAACGATCAGGCAAAGTTCACCGAGGCCAAGATCTCCACCTTTGGTAAGTTGCAGTCGCTGGTGTCGTCACTGCAGTCGGCTGCCGGCAGGCTCGCCAGTGTGACGGGCTGGAATGCCGTGTCGGCCTCGTCGTCCAACGACAAGGCGGTGTCGGCTACGGCGATTGGCGGCACGGTGGAAACCACGTTCAGTGTGGAAGTTTCCGCGCTTGCCAAGGCGCAGGTGGCCACCTCGGATGCGCTGACCAGCAACACGGCCGTGGGAGCTGGTTCGCTCAAGATTGAATTGGGGCGGTGGAGTGGTGGCAGTTTCACGCCAGGCACTGGCTCGGCGCCGGATATTGTGGTCAGTGCGACTGACACCCTTGCTGATATTGCCGGGAAGATCAATGGCGCGAATGCAGGTGTGACCGCAACTATCGTGACCGATGTGAGTGGTCAGCGTTTGATGCTCCGCGGAAAGAACACCGGAGAAGATGCAGGATTTCGCTTGGCCGTAACGGACGCTGACGGTGATCTGGCAGATGGGGCTGGCTTGTCGCGTTTGGCCAATGGCCTGGCGTCCGACCCTGGCGTGAATGCTGCAGCCAACGCCACAGCACGTATTAATGGCCTGTTTGATGTGACTTCAGCGACCAATACCTTTGAGAACGCGGTAGCTGGTGTGACCTTCAAGGCCTCGCAGGTGACCACTGCGCCTGTGGACATCACGGTGGTCAAGGATGCATCTGCGGTGAAGAAAAACGTTGAAGATTTCGTCATCGCTTACAACGCGGCCAATCAGGCTCTGAATGAGTTGACCAAGTACGACAAGGCAACAGGCACTGGGGGGCTGCTGCAGGGGGATTCCACGGCAGTAGCGTTACAGAATCAGTTGCGCAACGTGGTGCAATCCATGTCCAGCAGCACTGGGCCGTTCCAGACGCTGTCTAGCATCGGCTTGGGGATTGTGCAGGGTGGTGATCTATCGATTGACAGCACCAAACTGGATGCTGCCCTCAAAAACCCTGATGCGGTGAAGGCACTGTTTATCGGCGCGGACGGTAGTGCTGCCACTGCAGATGGTGTGGCTGAAAAGATCAAAACAGTGACCTCGCAGCTGCTTGATTCCAGCGGTTTTTTTGCCTCGAAGGATAAGCAGCTCAAGGCTGTGCTGGAGCGCAACGCTAAGGAGGTGGCTCGCATCAATGATCGTGCGGACGGTACCGAAGCCTTGCTCAAGGCGCGTTACACGGCGCTTGATGCGCAGATGAGCAGGTTGAATGCGCTGAATGCCTATATCGGCCAGCAGGTGACGGCTTGGAACAACCAAAAGGGCTAAATTCAGTCTTCAGTTTCGGGACGGATAGCCGATAAAAGATATAGCAGACAGTTCAAGGATCAAGCCGCCATGTTCAACGCCTTCACGCCTCGCTCAGCGTCCGCCTATCAGCGGATCAATGTCGAAACGAGCATGCACACCATCGATCAGCATCAACTGGTTAGTTTGCTGCTAGAGGGCCTGTTGCAGGCTGTCGCTACCGCTCGCGGTGCCTTGGCCCGTGGCGATGTGCCGACAAAGTGCAGCAGTATCACGAAGGCGGTGCGCATTCTGGAGGAGGGTTTGATGACCTCCCTTGACCAGGAGGCGGGTGGCGATATTGCAGCGAATCTGGAGGCTGTATACGACTATTCAGTGCGTCGGCTCATCCAGGCGAATGCGCGCAACGACGATGCTATGTTGCAAGAGGTGTATCGCCTTATAGAGCCCATTTCGCAGGCTTGGAAAGAGATGAAAAAGAACAACCATGCAGCGAATGATGTTGCACAGCCCGTGCTGGCGGAGGCCTGAAACATGTCCCACATGCTGATTGACTACTACAAAGCAATTGAAGACAGCAGCGCCAAAATGCTGGAAGCTGCAAAGCTGAAGGATTGGGACGGAGTGGTGCGCTATGAGGGTGCATGCGCTGTGCTGATTGAACAATTGCGTTTCAAGTCTCAGGAGCACGAATTGCTGCCTGAGCATCGCCGTGAAAAGACCCGCATCATGCAGC